>JAATGE010000274.1 GCA_015654825.1 Rhodospirillales bacterium | reverse complement strand
TGGCACAGCGCGTCCGCGGCCTGCATCAGGTCGGTGTCCTGCACGGCGGCGCGGATGTGGCGGGCGTAGGGCTGGTCGGCGCCGGCGGCATCGCCGGCCAGGGTCAGCATGTCGCCTAGCGTGCGCCAGGCGTCGCCCATGTTGGGGGCGAGCGCCACGGCGCGGCGCAGCGCGGCGATGGCCAGGGTTTCCTCGCCGAGGGCGGCCTGGGCGAGCGCGAGTTCATACTGGGTGTGGGCGGAGCGCGGCTGGGCCTGTGCCAGGGCGTGAAGAATGCGGCGCGCTTCAGGATTGTCGCCCTGCCGCCGGCGGGCCATGCCGAGCAGAAGTACCGCTTGGGGGTGGCCCGGGACGGCGTCCAGAATGGCGCGGGCCTGCTGCTCGGCCAGCGGCGCAGCGCGGTCGAGCAGCCGCTCGGCATGTGCAAGCGCCTCAGCGACGGGGGCTACGCGATCGGACTCCATTAACAAAAGATTTTGCTTCTTTTTTCAAAAAGAAGTTCTTTTTTGAAAAAAAGAACCAAAAAACTTTTGTTCATTTGTCGAATCAAAATCTCTGGCTCAGGCGGATGCCGACGGTTAAGGGCTCGATGGGGACTACGTAAAGCGCTTTCGGGATGCCGGGGACGTTGGCGGCGCAGACGTTGATCGTGCAGGGGGTGTAGCGGTTTTCCTCGCCGCGCTCGTCGGCCAGGTTTTTCACGAAAAAGTCCAGCGTCAGCTGGTTTTTCGTCACGCCCGCGGAAAGGCCGGCTACCGCGTAGCTCGGCATGCTGCCGAGAAGTTCCTTGTCGGAGGTGCGCAGGCCAGCCTCGGCACGGCTCTGGAACGATACGTCACCCTGCAGGTAGCCTTCCCAGTCGAAAATCGGGAAGGTGTAGCGCGCCGTGGCGTAACCCTTGACGCTGGGGGTGAAGGGCAGGGCGGCGCCCTTCGCGGCAATCGAGTCCGGATCGACATTGGCGCCGGAGCAACCGCCTAGCACGGTGCCGTTGAAATCGGTGCAGAAGGCGCTGGCCAGGCGCGCATCGGTCAGCGTCAGGCCGCCGCCCAGCGTCAACTGGTCGGTGGCGCGAAAATCGACCGCGGTCTCGGCGCCCTTGATGTTGGCGGACGGCGCGTTCTTCACGATGGTGAAACTGTTCAGCCCGAGGAAGGCGAATTGGAACTGGTTCCAGTCCTCGTCATACAGCGCGCTGTTCCAGGTCAGCCGGTGGTCGAGCCAACTGCTCTTGAAGCCGACTTCGAAGTTGATCAGTTCGTCGCTGTCGTAAAGCCCCTGGTCGGCGCGGCGGTTGATGCCGCCCGGCCGGTAGCCGGTGGAGTAGGTGAAGTAGATCAGCTTGTCGGGATCGATCTTGTAGGTCAGGTTGATCTTGTGGGTTTCACCGGAACCGACCGTGCGCTTGTCGAGATCGACGCAGGGCGCGTCCTCGAACACCTTGCCCGGAGTACAGGTGGCGACGCCGGTGTGCGAACTGAAGCCGGACGAGAAGCCGAAGAAGCCATACAGTGAGTTATCGTAATAATATGGCCGCACGCCGCCGAGGATGGAGAATTTATCGGTGACGTCGTAGGTCACCTCGCCGAACGCGGCGACGTCGCGGTCGGTGCGCTGCTGGTCGGTCAGCCACCACGTGTTCTTCCAGCCCGGCACCGTAATGCTGTCGCCGAGGTCCTGGATCAGGTAGTCCTGGATGATGCGGTGGCCCTGTTCTTCCTGGAACGCGCCGATCACGAAGCGCAGGCGGTCGTCCGCCGGGGAGGCCAGGCGGATTTCGTTGCTTTCCTTGGTGAAATGGTCTTTTCCGTCGATCTCCTGGGACGGGTTCTTCAGCGGCAGGCCGTCATTGCCGGTCCAGTAGAGGCCGTAGGAACCGAACCTGGGCTGGTCGTAGAAGATCGAATAGTCGGTGTAGTCGGTCTGGGTGACCTCGTCGCGCACGAAAAAGCCACCGGCATAGGTCAGCGTGTAGTCGCCGATATGGCCGCTGACGTTCAGGGCGGCCTGCACCCAGCGGTCGCGCGCCGTATCCGGCTGGAAACGTTCCACTTTGAGGTCGCCGACGCTCGGCTCGAAGGCGAAGGTGCCGTTATTGCGCTGGTCCTGGAAGATCACCTGCGGCGTGATGGTCCAGTCCTCGTTCAGATCGATGCGCAGCGCGGCGCGGCCGCCGACGGTGTCGGCCGGGTTGAAATCCTTTTTGGCAAACTTGTCGTTGTTGATGGTGGCGGCGGCGGGCCCGAAGATGCCCGCGGCGGTCGGGAAGGTACGGGTCGCCGGAACGTTGTCGATAAAGCCGGCATCGTGTTCGTCATAGGCAACCAGGCGCAGCGCGACCTTGTCGGTAATCGGAATGTTGACAAAACCCTCGGCGATGCCGCCGAGCCCGCCGTGATCGACGGTATTTCCTTCCAGGCTGTAGCCGGCCTCGAATTTCGACGGGTTCGGCTGGTTGGTGATGAAACGCACCGTGCCGGATTCCGAACTGGCGCCGTACAGCGTGCCCTGCGGGCCGGCCAGCACCTCGATGCGCGCCATGTCGTACAAATGCACGTCGAGCGTGCCGCCGATCGTCGTGGTCGGCATTTCGTCGAGGTAGGAACCGACCGTCGGTAGCGGACCGGAGTGGTTGGCGTTGCCGCCATCAACCACGCCGCGCAGATAGAGGGTCGTCGCGTTCGGGCCGAAGTTCTGCGAGCCGAGGCTCGGGACGTATTTGATGTAGTCCTGGAACTCGGTGATATCGAGCTGCCGCAGCTTCCTGTTGTCCAGCACCTCGATGCTCTGCGGCACCTTCTGGAGTTTTTCGGTGCGCTTGGAGGCGGTAACGAGCACCTCCTCGATGCCCTTGGGGGCCGAACCGGCGTCGGCGGTCTGCACCGGCACGGTTTGGGCGTTGGCACGAACGAAGGCAGCCTGGGCGACGACCATCGCCAGCACGCTCGCCCCGAAATACCTGCTGCGCACGGTGCTCAACCCCCCGGTTAAAGACTAGTACAAATCTTTCCGATGTTTTCGTGCCGAAGCAAGGGCGCGGTACGAAATGACTAAAACTGGGCCGGATGTGTGCCGAAACTGCATCGGTGCCCATGGTTGCCGGGATGCCGCGTTGTGCGCCAGGAAGGCGGCCTCATGCTCGCCCTGCAACGCCTGACGCTGACCGACTTCCGCTCTTACGCCGCGCTGACGTGGCGGCCGGAGGCGGCGATTTCTGTGATCACAGGGCCGAACGGCAGCGGAAAGACCAATCTTTTGGAGGCGGTAAGCCTGCTGTCACCGGGCAGGGGGCTGCGCGGCGCGCGCATCGCGGAGCTCGCGCGGGCCGGTGGCGGCGGGCGGTGGGCCGTTGCGGCACGGCTGCGCAACGGGGCGGAGGCGCCGTTCGATCTCGGTACGGGGACGATCGGGGACGGCGCGGTCGATCGCCGGGTGTTCCGGCTGGATGGCGCGGAACCCGGGACCCAGGCGGAGATCGCAGCCCGGATCAGCACGGTGTGGATCACGCCGCAGATGGATCAGCTGTTCCTGGAGGGGCCCTCCGGGCGGCGGCGGTTCCTGGACCGGCTGGTGTGGGCGCTGGAGCCGGCGCACGCACGCGAGGCGGCGGCGCACGAGACGGCGGTCGCCAGCCGCAACAAGCTGCTGGCCCAGCGCCAGGGAGAGGCAGCGTGGCTCGCGGGGCTGGAGGATAGCGTGGCGCGGCATGCGGGGGCGCTGGCCGCGGCACGGCGCGGGTTCGTGGCGCGGCTGAATGACGCGCCGCTGCCGGCCAGCGGGTTTCCGCGGGCGCGGCTGACGCTGCTGGATCCCATAGCGGACCGGCTGGCGGAGGCGCCGGCCCTGGCCGTGGAGGCCTGGGTGCGGGAGGGGTTGGCGCGCAGCCGGGCGGTGGACGCGGCGGCGGGGTCGACCAGCATCGGCGCCCATCGGGCGGACCTGGCCATGCAGGACGCACTGAGCGGGCTGCCGGCGGCACGGGCCAGCACGGGGCAGCAGAAGGCGCTGCTGCTGGGGATTATTCTGGCACATGCGGCTTTGATTGCGGACGCGCGGGCGACTTCGCCGGTGCTGCTGCTGGATGAGCCGGCGGTGCATCTGGACGCAGG
Source organism: Rhodospirillales bacterium (assembly GCA_015654825.1). GTDB lineage: Bacteria > Pseudomonadota > Alphaproteobacteria > Acetobacterales > Acetobacteraceae > CAJCIS01. The sequence goes on along the minus strand of JAATGE010000274.1, from coordinate 3,818 downwards.
GCGGCGGGAGGCGCTGTTTGGCGCTTTGTGCGACTTGGCGGGGACGGTGCTGGTGACGGGAACGGATGCGGATGTGTTTGCGCCGTTGCGAGGGCGGGCTGGGTTTTGGGGGGCTGGGGATGGGAGGTTAGTGGAAGAAAGGCCAGGGCTCTGCCCTGGACCCGCTGGGGCCTGAGGCCCCAGACCCCCGTTTATTGGAGCAAATTGTTGAAGATCGGTGGGGCGAAGATCATACTGCTTCGCATGGCCGACGACATAAATTTTGGGCTGTCCGTACTCGAAGCGGATCATGACCTCTTCGAAAAGGCGAGCCTGTAGCCGTGCGACACCGGCCTGCCGACGACAATCTGGGTCAGTCCCCGCGGGCATGCCCGGCATGATGTGCGGACCAAGGTGTGCATGACACCGGGTGACCGGATGGATGCGGATAATACGACGACAGTTGCGGTAAGGCCGCAGCCGCAAGTGCTGCACGGGGAGTTGTCGGTAGCGGACACAGACGCCGTTTCGGCCTGGGTGCGTTTGAATTAAACTGTCCTCGTTGACTAGTGGAACGGTACTATCAGCACGGTCGAATTCGTGAATCGGCCGACAAAGCGGTCGTAGGGCGAATCAGCGTAGCGCCATCCGCCAACTTTGACGGGTCACGGAAGAGGCGGATGGCGCTGCGCTGATCCGCCCTACGGCTCTACTGATTGAGAGCCCCGCCGGGCGGGCTCACGGAGGGCCGCCGGTGGGGTGGTCGATATCGTTGGACTGAGGCGCCGTCGTAAACCAGATTGCCTCCAGAGAAGAAGAAGCCGACTGATGAACCCAAACGCCATCAAAATCCGGTCCGCTGCCGTTGCAATACTGGCATTTTCACCACTTCTTGGTGGATGCGACGTCCTGACCTGGTACAAGGCGCCCCCTGGACCGGCATTCAGCAGCCTAAATTCACTGCCACCGATCAAACGCGGCTACGGCCGAGTCATTTTCTACCGAACGCATGACAATAGAGGCTTCCAAATGGCTCGTATTTTGATCAAAGATGGTAATGACTTTGCGGCAAATCTATACGACGCATCCACACTCCCCGTCGACTTTCTAGCGGGGAGCCACAAGTTTGATATGGATGTACCAAAGGCGCTGGCATTCAGCCGGGTGATCATTCCACTCCAGATCGACGTAGGTCAAACCTATTACATCGAGACAGGCTCAAAGCCACAAGACCTATATGTTACGGGATTTTTGCTCCGCAATCCTGGTACACCGCTGAATGCCAGTCAGGACGCTGTTAGAGACTGCGGAGACCTATTCTGCGCCGCTGTCGAAAATGCTGATCAAGCGTTGCCCGGAATGGTGGGTCTAACATTAATTCAACCTTCGGCAGTACCGAACATATCATATGACGCATATTACAAGCCATATCGGGATAAAATGCAGAAATAAATGGTGTTATACCAACCGCCTTAAGTTTTAACCTGTCAAAGGCCAGGGGCTCTGCCACTGGACCCCGCTGGGGCCGTAGGCCCCAGACCCCATTTCATTTGTTCCGAAATTGACATCGATACCGAGTCGTATTGCCAGACTTCGTCGGCCTGTACAGATCGTGCAGTAGATTCCCGCCGCGCAGCGCTAGCGACAGCGGCGGCACGCCGTCGGGGGTCCAGGGGGCGGAGCCCCTGGCCTTGGCCGCAGGAGTCAAGATTTACGGCGGTTGGTATTACCGAGCCCCACTGGCTGGAATGAAGGTTTGAACGAGAGCAGTGGATAAGCGGCGGCGGTCCGGCGCCTTTTCAGCGTCGTGCCCCAGCGGGTCCAGGGCGGGGCCCCTAGACCTGCAGAAGATCCGGCCCCGCCTTACGCCCGCCTCAACCTCACCGCCGCGCCGCCGATCGTCCGACTTGCGGCTTTCATCAATGCTGGTGAAAAAACACCGGCAGGCAGGAGGGCGGCCATGGCGGACATCGACGTCAAAGAGCTGGTTGAGGTGGTCAAGGAGCTGCACAAGAAGCAGCAGGAGATGCTACAGCGCCTCGAGGCGCTGAAATCCACCAGGAACCAGAACGATGATGCGCGCGACGAGCTCAGGAAGCTCGGCGCGCGCACGGACGCGCTGGAAAAGCGGCTGGACGTGCTGGAGAAGGCCGCCAAGAAGAAGTAGCCGGCGAAGCGGCGGGTCGCCTCTGTAGGTCGGCGGCGCGTCCGACGTGGGCGCCGGAACAGCCCAGCACGTTGCTGAGGCGGGCGATCATGCTGCCGGGGCCTTGAGGCGGACGCCGGGACCGCCCCCGTTCTCCGCGATGAACTCGACGCCGGCGGCCTCGAGGGCGGTGCGGATGGCGGTTGCCGCCTGCGCCGAATGGGAGGCGGTTGAGCGGCGCATGGTCAATCTCCACGAGCCGGTGGATCGCCTGACTGACGGGGAGATAGCCGAACTTCTTGGCCCGCTTGAGACGCGCCTTGTTTCGTTGCTCGGGACCATGACGACCCTGGCCGCGGCCACGGCCGCCGGCGTTCATGCCCGCGCCCGGCTGCTCGCCTCGCACAACCGCGCGAGCGAATTCAGCTGGGATGAGCCCGTCACCATGGCCGGCCAGCTGGCGGAGCACGCTTTGCGTTTAGGACCTACGATTCCGAAGCGATATTTGCAGCGCGGTCGAATTTGTAGTTTGACTGGCGAAGCCTGCTCCCAACTCGTTTGCCGATCGACGGCGTTCGTGAACTGTACTTGCCACGTATCAAGTTTTGGCGCTTGCGTGTGGGCTGAGGCGTCTGGATTGCTTCGCCGCAAGGGCGGCTCGCAATGACGGGGTATTCGGAATCTTTATTGATGGGGTTTGGGGACTAGTCCCCAGCGGTGTCCAGGGGCAGAGCCCCTGGCCTTCTTTTACGCCATGCGGCCGTGGCAGTGTTTGTATTTGTTGCCGCTGCCACATGGGCAGGGCGCGTTGCGGGGGGTGGCGGTCCAGGTTGCTGGGTCGTTCGGGTTGAAGGCGGCTACGGCGCCGAGGGCGAGGCTGAGCGGTTCCATTTCGGCGACGCCGGCGCCACCGTCGGGGGAGGGGTGGCTGGTGACCATGCGGTTGAAGGCGGGTTCGGCCAACGGCTGCGGCGGTTCGGCGGAAAGTTCTACGCGCGACAGCATGAAGCAGACGCGTTCGCGCATGTCGTCGAGCATGGCGTTGAATAAAGCAAAAGCTTCGCTCTTGTATTCGTTCAGCGGGTCGCGCTGGCCGTAGGCGCGCAGGCCGATGCCTTGGCGTAAATGGTCCAGGGCCAGGAGGTGTTCTTTCCAGACCGTGTCGAAGACCTGCAGCAGCAGGCTTTTTTCTATGAAGCGAATGATTTCGGGGCCGAAGGCGGTGGCCTTGGCTTCGGCGGCCGCATCCACTTCGTGCTGCAGGCGTTCGCTGATGGCGGTTTCATCGATGCCTTCCTCGCGGCCCCAGGCGACGATCGGCAGGTCGAGCGTGAAGACGCGCTTTACGTCGGCGGCGAGTTCGGCGGTTTCCCATTGCTCGGCGTAGGCGCGTTCCGGGATGCGGCGGGCCACCAGGTCAGAGACCAGTTCGTGGCGCATGCTGGCTACGGTTTCGGACACGTCCGAGGCGTTCATGAATTCGCGGCGCTGCGCGTAGACCTCGCGGCGCTGGTCGTTCATCACGTCGTCGTATTTCAGCAGGTTCTTGCGCGTATCGAAGTTGCGGGCTTCGACTTTCTTTTGCGCCTTCTCCAGCGCCTTGTTGATCCAGGGGTGGACGATCGCCTCACCGTCCTTGAGGCCGAGGCGCTGCAGCATCGGGCCCATGCGATCGGAGCCGAAGATGCGCATC
>JAATGE010000462.1 GCA_015654825.1 Rhodospirillales bacterium | reverse complement strand
TACGACGACATTATCGAAGCCTGCCGAATTGCGTGGAACTGGCTGATCGCCGACCCCCAACGTATCCAATCGATTGGAACCCGAGATTGGATAGCGGTCAATGTCTAGGACGGTTGGTATAACACAGAGGCCTTCGGGCTATCTCGTAATGCGCTCGGAACCCGGGCCGGAGTTGGTGCGGCGGCCGCTGACCCTAAGGAACCTGTGGATAGCGGCCGGCGAGGTCGGCGCCGGCCCAGAACACCGCTACAATGATCGGCTGCTCCCCCGGCTCATAGGCGACCCAGTAAATGCCTTCCCTAAGCCAAGCCCTGCCGGGGCGGGCGAGATCGCGGTATGTGGCGGGAAAATCACGCGGCCGGCCGGACCCGGCTTCAATCGTCGCCGCCACTCTCGCCAGGGCGATGTGCATGTTACGGATCGCCTCCGGCCGGCGAATTTTCTTGTAATGCGCGATCAGGTCGTTGACGTGCCGACGGGCGGTCGGCGTGTAGTCGATCAACGACCGCGCGGCGCCCGGACAGGTGCTTGGGCGCCCTCGACGCGCTCCGCTTCGAGTTCGGCCAACGCACGCAGCATGTCGTCATGCACCACGCTCGCGGGCACCCGCTCGCCGCGAGCGCGCTCCGCGTCGCTGCGCGCCAGTTCTTCCACCCAGTAGGCGGGGGCCTTGGCGTTGTCACGATCCATGCCCGCACTATGGGGTCGCGCACGGGCGATTTCCAGCATTCATTGTGGCGGCGCTCGCTGGCCGGGCCATGCGCCCGTCATCCGATTTGGCCTGCCCAGCCTCACCCTCCCCGCCGAAGGCTCCCACCTCAACCTGCCTGGCCTGATTCTCGCGTTACACCGCCGCGTCCCCCACCCCGGCGATCGCCTAGTCTTCGGCGGCTTACTCTTCGAAGTCCTCGAAATGGACCGCCGCCGCGTCGCCAAGGTCCGCGCCAGTCCGGAGGCACTGGTGGCGGGGTAAGGAAGTGAAGGAAGGCCAGCGCTCTGCTCAGGACCCGCCGGGCCCATGGGCCCCATGCCCCTTTTTTTAAGAGCAACAAGCGAATTCGACGCCATTACGACTCGAAGCTCGGCGACGCATGTTCGTCCCGACCCGAATGGTGGGTGGGCCACCGCCGCCCACTTCATCGTTTTGCGATCTGGATGTTAGATTGTGGACTTGCTATACATACCCGGGGCGAGGACACCTCCTGCAATGGACCCACAAATGCAAGCAGTTGACGTATTCACCCCCAATACGTTCCCCGCTCACACCTACATCCCAAGGGACGAGGATTTTGAAGGACAAGTAGGAAACGGTTTGCGCACGACCAATATCGTGGTTTCCATCTCAGGCCCGTCAAAGTCCGGCAAATCGGTTCTTCTGCAAAGAGTAGTCGGTAAGGACAACCTAATTCGGCTTTTTGGCCCACAAATTCGAAGCCCTGAAGATCTTTGGGACGCTACGTTTGATTGGATGGGCAGCCCGACATCAAATGTCAGCCAAGTGACCTCCGGAACTGCTCGCTCAACTACCGGCGGTGGTTCGGTGAGCTTCGGACTGCCATCGGTGGTCGGAATGAGCGGAACATCTCAACTCGCAAACTCCGAGGCTACCGGAAGCTCGCAGACTTCGTCGCACAGTCGAGCGGGACTCGCCGGCGTTGCAAGGGAAATCGCCAATTCAGATTTCGTCCTCTTTATCGACGACTTTCATTACATATCACGACAGGAGCAATCGGAAGTAGCAAAGAATCTTAAGGCAGCAGCCGAACTCGGGATCAAGGTGTGTGTCGCAAGTGTCCCTCACCGCTCGGATGATGTGGTTCGGGCCAATTCGGAACTGCGAGGAAGATTGCAGTCAATCGACATGGGATATTGGAACGTCAACGAACTGAGCAAAATTGGAGCGGAGGGCTTTAAAATACTAAACATGCAGATGCCACCTTCGTTCATAGATCGACTTGCTATCGAGGCATGTGGATCACCGCAGCTTATGCAGGCCCTTTGCTTGCAGACGTGCTACCGCTTCGATGTATATCTGAAGCGGGAGGCACCAATAGTTTTTGTTCCCACAGATGACGATATATCAAAGATACAGCAAACAACATCATCACTTTCTGATTTTTCGACTTTGTTGGAAAACATGCATGAAGGCCCAAAGCTCCGGGGGCAAGACCGTAAGCAGTATGAATTCAACGATGGGACTGAGGGCGATGTTTACCGTGCGGTGTTACTAGCAATAGCAGCCGACCCGCCGATAATGAGCATAACCTACAAACAGTTGATGGCCCGAGTAGCGGCAACTTGTTTGTCAGAGCCGCCGGTTGGATCGAGCGTCAGCGAGGCCTGCTCACAAATTGACAAGATCGCTGGAAAGTCAGTTGAGACGGATACCGGCGTTCAGGGATATAAGCCTGTCGAATGGGACAACAACGGCGATGTCGAAAATTTGCATATTGTAGAGCCTTATTTTCTGTTTTATCTGCGATCCTCGCTTAAGCTTCGGAAGCTAGGGCGCGCTCAGAAGCTGGCGCTAGAAAATACCGACCCCAAAGTCGAAAGGTGTAGTGAACATCGGACAAACCTAACGACTTAACGTTCAAGATCATTAGCTCCAACCCTTCTCGACATCCGCGCGGTGGCATCGAGGGCAGCGTATCGGACACAACGGAAGTCGTTGCCTCTCGGCTTCACGCCTCTGGTCGGCGTCTAACGCCTCGGCCTCGAATTTGTGTCCACAATTGAGGCATCGAAAACGCTGAAGATTACTCATAATCGATACCGGCTTGCTTGACAAAATTTAACCACAGCGTGTTGGCCACCTGGTGTGCGTTTAGCTTCGCGCCTTTATTCGACATAGACGACATGGAATCCATCACAAGATACAGCTCGTACTCGTCGGCCTCGACCCGAACGCCGCCGTTGGATGTGCCGTCATCCGCGAAGCGTTGGTAGACGTAGCTGATGTCGCCAAAGTGCGCCCTCTGTTTTGCGTTCCGAACGGTGATATGGCCTTCGCCGCCGCTTCTCCTCGCGCGATTTACGACAGTGCAGGTGAATGCTGTCGCGCTCATCCCCTCAAACTTCGCACGTATGGTGCCATCTCCCACTTCATTAAGTTCGACGCATGATTCTTTGAAATAATTCTGGATGACGTCAAACGCCGCGTCGGCAAACTCGCTTTTCTGAATAGTGTCAAAATCTTGCTTTATCATCGGGCGGCGACCGATCCTCGCGGACGCCTGACTTCCGGAATTAATATCGGGAGCGGGAGCCACTCGAAGAGATTCCAGCAATCTCCTTAGGCCAGTTACAACGTCGAGAAACGCATTGTTCTCATTTGTCCAATCTGAGATTGGTTTCCCATCCTTAGGAAGCGCAAGGAAATCCCGAAGAGGGGACGAGAGCCAGTCGCACGGCTCGAGGATGATCGGGACGATACGTATACGCCCAGTCTCACTGAGTTCCAGCGCGCGCCGAAACTCCTCATCGTAACAGTATCGGGATGCCATATAATCCGGGCTCACTAGCGCAAGGAAAAGCGCACTGCTCTCGAGACTCGAACTGATCGCTCCGCCAAACTTTGTGCCGGCAAGTATCTCATGATCCGACCATGCGTGTAGCCCCCCGTCCCTCCGTAGCATGGCGAGATGCTTATGCAAGCGATCCAACGCCTTGTCGTCCGCGTGCGCATAAGAGATGAAAGCGTCAATCGCCATTGAAGTCCGGAGACACCTGGGTCACGTCCCGCGTCGCAACATCGGGACTAATAACCATGGCATTTTCTGGCGATTCGCTCAAGTTATACCGCGAGTCGTTGTCGGGTCAGCTTGAAAATAGCACGCCGTAGCGCGCCGTAGGATGGGTGAGCGCAGCGTTACCCATCAACGCCCGACGAAGCGTGCCGCGCGTCGCGCAACCCGCTACGACACGCGGTACCGCAGGTTTGACACCTGACAAGTGACGGGTTACACTTGTCCCGAATGATAACGCGTTTCCGCCACAAGGGGCTGGCGCGCTTCTTTGAGACTGGTGACACGCGCGGCATCAATGCCCAGCACGCCCCATGGCTGCGCATCCTGCTCACGTCGCTGAACGCGGCCGAGGCGCCTGCCGACGTGAACCTGCCCGGCTTTCGCCTCCACCAATTGAAGGGCGCGCGCCGAGGCCAGTGGGCAGTATCGGTATCAGGCAATTGGCGCCTGGTATTCGCCTTCGATGGCACCGACGCAACCGAGATCGATCTCGTCGACTACCACTGATGGAACACAAGGGGACCACAATGCAGATGCACAACCCGGCCCACCCGGGCGAAGTCATCCGGAGCGCGTGCCTCACCCCGCTGGGCTTGACCGTCACGGCAGCGGCGCACGCGCTCGGCGTCACCCGCAAGGCGCTGTCCGACCTGCTGAACGGCCACAGCGGCGTCTCGCCCGACATGGCGATCCGCCTGGAGCAGGTCTTCGGCACCACCGCGGACGCCTGGCTGCGCATGCAAATGCAACGCGATCTCTGGGAAGCTCGCCAGCGCGCCGCCCAGATAAAGGTCAACCGCAGCTACGCTACTCCGGCCCCGGCCTGACGGGGATCGTATTGCTTGCCATAACTGCGCTTCAAGCGTAGAAACCAAGCGTGGACTTTGGTTGGGACCCGGCCAAGCACGCACGCACCTTGCGGGAGCGCGGCATCGGCTTCGACCTGGCAAGCGAGATATTTGACCAGCCGGTGCTGCAAATCGTCGATGCCCGTCGCGATTACGGCGAGGTCCGCGTGAAGGCCATCGGGCAAACCACCGACGGCCGCCTTCTGGCGGTCGTCTACACGGACCGCCGCGACTTGCGCTGGATCATCTCGGCGCGCGCCGCATCGAGGAAGGAGCGTCAGGCATGGCAACTACGCGCATGACCCGAGAGCAGATCGCCAAATCCGTAACCCCCGAACGCCGCGCCGAATTCCAGCGCCGCGTCGACACCACCACCGACGCTGACATCCAACGCCAGATGATCGAGGACGGCGACGACCCAAACGCGGACATCGCCGACGCCGACATCATCTCCCCCGCCCACATCCGCAAGCGCCTCGGCATGACGCAGGAAGCTTTTGCCAACGCCACCGGCGTCCCCATCGGCACCCTGCGCAATTGGGAGCAGAACCGCGTCCCCATGGAACCGGCCGCCGTGGCCCTGTTCCGCATCCTCGCGCGCGACCCCAAAGCCGCGCTGCGTGCCCTCGGCCGCCAAGCCGCGTAACAGCCCCCCAGACCACCCACAAAAAATCCCCCGACCAGCCCTCCGACCCCCACTATTGTTAGTCTCAATAACCTACAAAGTCAGCCAGCCTGAACGTCATCCCGCCCATCCAACCGGAAGACCCAGCCGACCGCACCGCGCGCCACCTGCGCATGTTAGCGGAGCTGGAAGAGCTCGGCATGCAGTTGGCCCGCGCCCTCGCCGATCTGGCCGAATCCGAAGCGCCCCGAGCGGCCGAGCCGTCGGTACAACAAGCCGCGTCGCCCCCCTCCAAACCCCTAGCCACGAGCGACCACCGGACGCGGCACCCACAACCCCGCGCAGCGCCCCCGCCAGGCAACCCGGCACCACCTCCCGAAAACCCACCGACCCGGTCCTGGCCTGTATCCGCCTCGCCGCCGCCATCCGCGAGTTGATCGCCCTCGAGGCCAACCTCGCCGCCGGCCCTGCTCTCCCGCGCGGCTCGATCGCCCCTGCACTCTGCGCCGACCCGCGGCGTGCCAAGCTCCAGGACGCCTTCCGCATCGTCACCGAAAAACACCCCGACCGCGCCGAAGAGATCCGCCAAGCCACCGCCCGCGCCGACGAAGAACTCGCCGCCGACCCCGATCAAACCATCGAAGTCCCAGAACTCCTCTTCTCCATCTGCGAAGTGCTCGGCATCGAAATCGATTTTTCCCGCCTCCCTGACGAGTATCTCGGCCTAGATCCAAATGCGCCCCCCGACCCCGACATCGTCTTCGACTGGGAACGTCCCCCCGTTCCCCGAGCCACCTCCCCGCGCTGAACCGCTTGGGCAAGACACCGGATTCGGTCAGGGCATCCACCGCCGACGCCACCCTCGGAACCAACAAAATTGGGGTCTGGGGCCTAAGGCCCCAGCGGGTCCAGGGCAGAGCCCTGGCCTACCTTCCCTTCACTTGCCCGGCGGTGCAGTCCCCTGCATCAGCCGCAGGAAATCGTTGTCCGGCGACAGCACGAGTTTGCTGCGATTGTTCGAGAAGGCCTCTTTGTAAGCCTGCAAAGTCCGCCAGGTGGCGAAGAATTGCGGGTCGCGCTGGAAGGCGTTGGCGTAGATCGCGATCGCCTGGGCCTCGCCCTCGCCGCGCAGCCGCTCGGCGCCGGCGTGGGCGTCGGCCAGGATGACGGTGCGCTGGCGATCGGCATCCGCCTTGATTTTCGCCGAGGCCTCGGCGCCCTCGGCGCGCGCCTGGCGGGCGACGCGGCTTCGTTCCGCCTGCATGCGCTGCAGGATCGCTTCGGTATTCTCCTCCGGCAGGTCGGCGCGGCGGATGCGCACGTCGACGACGGTGACGCCGAAGCCGCTCATTTCGCCGTTCACCTGCTTGCGGATTTCGGCCATGATGCGTTCGCGCTGCGCCGACAGCACGTCGAGCAACGTTTCGCTGCCGAGCACGCGGCGCAGGCTGGAGGTAACGACCGAATTCAGCCGGGCGCGGATGCCCTCCTCGGTCGGGCCGACGGCCTGATAATAGCGCAACGGGTCGGTGATGCGGTAGCGCGTAAAACTGTCGACGATCAGGCGGCGCTGGTCGCCGAGGATGACTTCTTCCGGCGGCGATTCGTAGTCGAGCAGCCGCCGGTCGAAGAAGATGGCTGTCTGCACCAGCGGGAGTTTGGCGTGCAGGCCTGGTTCCAGGATCACGCGCTGCGGATCGCCGAAGCTGGTGATCAGCGCCATGTCGGTCTGCGACACGGTGAAGAACGAAAATTGTATGGCGATCAGGATGAAGACGCCGACCGCGGCGATGGCCCAGAGAACGCGGTTCATTTCGGGGCCTCCGGCAGTTCGGGCGTTCGGCCCGGGTTCAGCGACAGCAGCGGCACCAGGCCGCGCAGCCGGTCATCGATCACCGTGGTATCGGAGTGGCTCAGCAGTTCCTGCATGGTTTCGATATACAGGCGCTTCAGCGTCACCTCGCGGGCCTGGGTGTAGGCCGCATAGACGCTGAGGAAGCGCTGCGACTGGCCGTTGGCGGTGGCGATCGCCGCCTGCTTGTCGCCGGAGGCCTGGGCCAGGATGGCGGCGGCATCGCCGCGCGCGCGCGGAACGATGTCGTTGCTGTAGGCCTGGGCATCCTTCTGCGCGCGGTCCGCATCGGTATTGGCGCGCTGCACATCACGAAAACTCTCGATCACGTCGGCGGGCGGATCGACTTTCTGCAGCTGCACCTGGGTGATTTCGATGCCGGTGCCGTACTGGTCGAGGATTTTCTGCGTGCCGGTGGTGACGGCTTCCTCGATGGCGGCGCGGCCGCCGGTCAGGGCGGACTGGATGTCGGTATGGCCGATGACCTGGCGCAACACGCTTTCGGCCGCGGATTTGACGGTGATCGCCTGATTGCGGGTGTTGAAGGCGTAGGCGGCGGCGTCAAGCACGCGCCAGAACACCGAGACGTTGATGTCGACGATGTTCTCGTCGCCGGTCAACATCAGGCTTTCCTGGCGCAGGCCGGCTTCGGGGCGGTCGGCGTCGGCGGCGCCGCCGGAGGCGGTGTGGGGATTGGCGACATCCTCCTCCGCCATGGCGCTGCGAAAGCCGATTTCGACGCGGTTAATGCGGGTGACGGCGAGCACCTGGACCGATTCGATCGGCCAGGGGATGTGCCAGTTCAGCCCGGGGGGCGTGCTGCGCGTATAGGCGCCGAAGCGGGATACGAGGCCGAGCTCGTCCGGCTGCACGCGGTAGATGCCGGTGAACATCCAGACGACGGCGACGATGATGCCGGCGAGCGCCAGGGCGCGCGGGCCGCCTTCGAGGAACCGGTGCAGGAAATCGCGG
>JAATGE010000529.1 GCA_015654825.1 Rhodospirillales bacterium | reverse complement strand
GTCCAGGGGCAGAGCCCCTGGCCTTCTTCTTAGGATTTTCCATGTCCGACGTAGTAGTCGTAGAATCCCCAGCCAAAGCCAAGACCATCAACAAGTATTTGGGCGATGGCTACACGGTGCTGGCCAGTTTCGGCCACGTGCGCGACCTGCCTCCCAAGGACGGCAGCGTGCGTCCGGACGATAATTTCGCCATGGACTGGGAGGCCGACGAGCGCGGTGCCCGCCAGATCGCGGCCATCGCCCGCGCCCTGAAGGGCGCGAAGAAGCTCTATCTCGCCACCGACCCGGACCGCGAGGGCGAGGCGATCTCGTGGCACGTGCGCGCCATGCTGGAGGAGAAGCACGCCCTGCGCGGCGTGGACGTGCAGCGCATCAGCTTCAACGAAATCACCCGCTCCGCCGTGCGCCACGCCATCGCCCACCCGCGTGAGCTGGATCAGCCGCTGATCGAGGCCTACATGGCCCGCCGCGCGCTGGACTATCTGGTGGGATTCATGCTGAGCCCCGTGCTGTGGCGCAAGCTGCCCGGCAGCCGCAGCGCCGGGCGCGTGCAGTCCGTGGCGCTGCGGCTGATCTGTGAGCGCGAAGCCGAGATCGAGGTTTTCCGGCCGCGCGAGTACTGGTCGGTGGAGGCAGCCTTCACCACGCCGAAGGGCGCGCCCTTTACTGCCCGGCTGACCCACCTGGACGGCAAGAAGCTCGATCAGTTCGCCCTCAACAACGCGGAATTGGCCGCGCGCGCCAAGGCGGCTGTCGAGGCCGGTACGTTCTCCGTGGCTTCGATCGAGCGCAAGCGCATCCGGCGCAACCCGCCGGCGCCGTTCACCACGTCGACGCTGCAGCAGGAGGCCTCCCGCAAACTGGGCATGGGGGCGCAGGCCGCCATGCGGGTGGCGCAGCAGCTCTACGAGGGCGTAGATGTCAATGGCGAAACGGTCGGGCTGATCACCTACATGCGCACCGACGGCGTGCAGATGGCGCAGGAGGCGATCGCTGCGATCCGGGCCCATCTCGGGCAGGAGTTCGGGGCCGGCTACGTACCCGAACGCCCCCGGGAGTACGTATCGAAAGTCAAGAACGCGCAGGAAGCGCACGAAGCGATCCGGCCGACCGATGTGTCGTTGCGCCCGCAGGACGCCGCGCGCCACCTCTCCACCGATCAGGCACGGCTGTACGAGCTGGTGTGGAAGCGCGCCGTTGCCAGCCAGATGCAGTCCGCAGAAATCGACCAGGTCGCCGTCGACGTCGCCGGCGGCACAGCGAAACTGCGCGCAACCGGCAGCACGATCGCGTTCGACGGCTTCCTGAAACTCTACCACGAAGGCCGCGACGACGAGGACGACGAAGAGAACCGCACGCTGCCCCCCATGGCGGAGCGCGATCCGCTGAAACGCGGCGCGGTCACCGCGGATCAGCATTTCACCCAGCCGCCGCCACGCTTTTCCGAAGCCAGCCTGGTCAAGAAGATGGAGGAGCTGGGCATCGGCCGCCCCAGCACCTACGCCTCCATCCTGTCGGTGTTGCGCGACAGAAACTACGTCCGGCTGGAGAACCGCCGTTTCATTCCGGAGGATCGCGGCCGCCTGGTGACCGCGTTCCTGAAGAATTTCTTCGAGCGCTACGTGGATACCGGCTTTACCGCCAACCTCGAGGAGCAGCTCGACGACGTTTCCGCCGGCACGTTGGATTGGCGCGCCCTGATGCGGGCGTTCTGGGAGGATTTTTCCGCCGCCGTCAACCAGACCAAGGACCTGAAAATCGGCGAGGTGGTGCAGGCGCTCGATGAGGAGTTGGGGCCACACTTCTTCCCGCCCAAGGCGGACGGCAGCGATCCCCGCGTCTGTTCCGCGTGCGGCACCGGAAGGCTGGGGCTGAAGCTCGGCCGCTACGGCAGTTTTATCGGTTGCAGCAACTATCCGGAATGCCAGTTCACCCGCCGCCTGGCGATCGAGAACGGCGACGGAGAGGCCGAAACGCTGCGCGACGGCATGCGCACCCTGGGCAAAAACCCGGAAACCGACGAGGACATCACCGTCCGCCGCGGACCGTGGGGGTTGTATGTTCAGCAGGGTGAGCCCGACCCGGCCGACAAGAAGGCCAAGCCGAAACGCACCAGCCTGCCGCGCGGCATGGATGGCGAAACCATTACGCTGGAGCAGGCACTCGGCCTGCTGAGTTTGCCGCGCCTGGTCGGCATGCACCCGGAAACCGGACTGCCGATCGAGGCCAATCTCGGCCGCTTCGGCCCCTACGTGAAAATGGGCGCGATCTTCGGCAGCCTCGATAAGGACGACGATATACTGTCGGTCGGCCTGAACCGCGCGGTGGATGTCATTGCGCGCAAGATGGCCAGCCAGCGCGTCATCGGGCCGCACCCGAAAGGCGGCGAAACGGTGCAGGTGCGCAAGGGTCGTTTCGGGCCATACGTGCAGCACGGCCAAATGGTCGCCAACCTGCCGCGCGGCGTGCTGATGGATGACATTACGCTGCCCGAGGCGGTGGCGTTGCTGGCGGAAAAAGGCAAGCAGCTTAAGCCACGCGGCGCCAAGGGGCGGAAAGCCAAGGCAGCACCCGCAAAAGCCGCAAAAGCGGCGCCCGCCGGCGAGACGACGCGTGCCGCGACCACGACGAAACCCAAGGCAAAGGCGGCGGCAAAACCAAAGAAGGCAACAGCAAAAAAGTAGCGCCCGGGGTTCCGTCCCGCACCCGTCCCGCCGGAGATGTGCCTCACACGACGGGCCAGTAGGCTGAGACGGCGGTTAGATAGAATCCGGGCGGGGCCGGCGTCGCTGCCAATCGAATGACCCGCTTTTTCGCGCACCGGCTTGCCCCGGAAATCATCCTGCTCTTCGCCACGGCGCTTTGGGGCCTGGCGTTCCTGATCGTTCACCTCGGCGTCGCCACCGTGCCGCCGCTTCCGTTCGTCGCGCTGCGCTTTGCAACCGCCGCCATCATGGTCCGACTGCTGACCGGCGCAAAACTTTCCCGCGTTACCGCGACCGAACTACGCGCTGGACCGCTGATCGGGCTGGCCATGCTCGGCGGCTATGGTCTTCAGGCAATCGGCCTGCAGACCATCGGCGCCGGCCGCGCGGCTTTCATCGGCGCTCTCTACGTGCCGCTGGTTCCAATACTGCAATGGATCGTCCTGGGCCGGCGTCCCGAGAAACACATCTGGATCAGCGTCGTCCTTGCCACCGCCGGCATGATCGCGCTCGCCAACCCGATCGATGTGCTGCCCGGCCGCGCCGCCACGGGCTTCGGCCGCGGCGACGCGTTCACCCTCGCCGCCACGCTCGCCGTTGCCACCGAGCTTCTGCTCATGGCGCAGTTCGCGCCGCGCGTCGACCCACGCCGCCTCGCCATCCTCGAATGCGTCGCCGTCGCCATTTACGCCGTCGCCGTCTCACTCCTGACCGGCCAGCGCCTTCCCGCGATCGCCCCGTTCTGGCTCGCCTGCGCACTCGGCCTCGGCGCGGCGAGTGCCTTTCTGCAAGTCAGCAGCAACTGGGCGATGCGCCGCGTGCCGGCGCCGCGCGCCATGCTGATTTTCGCTACCGAGCCGGTGTGGGCCGGCCTGTTCGGTGCGCTACACGGCGAGCCGATGGGCCTGTCGACACTCCTCGGTGCGACGCTGATCATTTCCGCCCTGGTGGTGAACGCCAGCCGGCGCGACAGCAGAAGCGCGCCGCCGGCGGCGGTCTCCAGCAAATAAAGATGTGCGCCGGGCTAAAAATCCAACGCGGTTTCGCTGAGTGAGCCGGCCGCCTGGCCATCGTATATGAAATAGAAAAATGGAAGGCCCATGCTTCAATCTTGTCCGATAGCGCGGTGCGGCTAAATCCTTGACATATCCTTCCGATATATTATTGAGATTGCCGCGCAGGGATACCAACCGCCACACGTGATATAATCGGAGGAAACTTTGCCATGCGAGTGATCTGTTCTGCTGTCTTCATGCTCGCCGGCGCGGCTTCTGCGAGCGCGCAGACGATCGCGTACGATCGTTCCTGCTCAATACCGGTTAACGTCGTCCAGTCGATTCAGAGCCAGCTGAGCGTTGTCGTTCATCTCTCCGATGACAACGGAGGTATTTTCACGCCGAACCTGATGTGGTCGGCCATCGTGGACCGCGCCGGCGTGCTGTGTTCGGTCATCAAGACCGGCGACGCGTGGCCCGGCAGCCGCGCGATCGCCATTGCCAAGGCCGGCACCGCCAACGACTTCAGCAACGTCAAGCTCGCACTCTCCACAGCCAATCTCTATGCGCCCACGCAGCCCGGCGGCTCGCTCTACGGTTTGAACAATTCCAATCCGTTCAACCCGCAGTCACTGCCACAGGGCACCGGACGCGCCACGGTGCCCGGCGGGATCATCACATTCGGCGGCGGCGTGGCATTGTACCAGAATGGCAAGGTTATCGGCGGCCTCGGCGTCAGCGGCGATTCATCCTGCGCCGACCACGCCATTGCATTCCGCATGCGCCAGCTTGCCGGATACAACGCGCTGCCAGGCGGCACCACTACCGCGGACAATATTATCTACGGCCCTCCGTTCGACGGCTTCCAGCAGCCGCACTGCTTCCCGCAGGATCTGACACCGCAACAGGTCATCGATATTCCGGGGCATTAGGAGGCGGGGGAAAAGGCCAGGGGGTCTGCCCCTGGACCCCCGTCACGCCGGAGGCGTGCTGCGCACGACGGCGCCAGTAGGCCCCAGACCCCATTTTATCTGTTTCGAGTGTGGCATCGGTCCTCAGCCAACGGCCAGACCACGCTTTCGCGACATCCGTGCAGAAGACTCCCGCCGCGCAGCGCGAACGACAGCGGCGGCACGCCGACGGGGGTCCAGGGGGCGGAGCCCCTGGGTTGGCCCACCTGGTTACTTCGGCACCTGTAGCCCCAGGGACGCCAAATAGCCGCGGTTGACCACATCGTGGCCCAGCGTGATCGCCGTCAGATAATCCTGCATGATCGCCGCAGCGCGTGCCGGCGCGACGTACGGCGCCGCCTCCAGCGAGGCCGCATTCCCGACCGCCGCGATCTCGCTCCAACCCGCGGGTGGCGTAATCGAAACCACGCTGGCGCGTTCGTCGAGTACCTTGTAGGTCCAGAAGCACCAGCCGATGTCGAACCGATCATGCAGCGCGCGGAACCGGGCGTTCCACGCATCGGTCAATTCGCCCGACTCGCCCAGGAACACCGGAACATTGTAGCGGCGCGAGAAATCCACGTATTCCTCGATCGAACTGCGCTGCGTGGACGACCAGAATTTATGATAGGTGTAGGCGACATTGTCCGTGAACGGCCGCCCGAACACCGCAAAATTCGTGCTCCATTGCGCCGCCGCCAGAAATACCGGGTGATGCGGATCGACCTCGCGCACCGCGGCAACTATGTCGCGATACAGCGGCTCCAGTTGCGGGTTCAGAAAATCCTCGTCGTTGTAGGGTGAGATCGGCTCATTCAGCAGATCGAAACCCAGCACGGCGGTCTCGTCACGATAGCGCGCGGCCAGATGGCGCCACAGCGCCACGGTTTCCCGCCGATAACGC
Source organism: Rhodospirillales bacterium (assembly GCA_015654825.1). Taxonomy (GTDB): domain Bacteria; phylum Pseudomonadota; class Alphaproteobacteria; order Acetobacterales; family Acetobacteraceae; genus CAJCIS01. The sequence continues at coordinate 774 of JAATGE010000529.1, read as the reverse complement.
GGCACATAAAAAACCAGCGGAAATCCGCTGCCGTCGTCGTGGTTGACACCGGTCTGCCCGCCCGGCGCCGCGTGCAAATCAAGGATCACGTGCAAGCCGACCGTGCGACACCAGCCGATCAGGCGATCAATCAGCGCGTAGCCGGGGCCGGTAAAGACCGGTGGCTCGCCATCCTGCATGAACAGCGCATAATGCAGCGGCACGCGCACGGTGTTGAAGCCGGCCGCCCGGATGAAACGAATATCATCCTGCGTGATGTAGCCGTCGCGAAAGCGGCTCCAGAACAGCGAAGTCTGCTCGGGGCCGACCAGGTGCTCGAATACCGCGTTGATTTCCCGCGGCGACAACGCATGGCGGAAGCGGAACATGTACCCCTCGGGCAACAGCCAGTTGCCGAGCGAGACGCCCTTGATGGCGAACTCGGAGCCGTCCGGGTTGATGAACCGCCGCCCCTCGATGCTTACGAATCCGCCCTCGGCGGCGTGGGCGGAGGTAAGCGCGGCAAGCAGAAAGCAGGCAGTCAGGCGCAACATTGGTAATAGATTCCACCTTCGAAGCAGGTCCATGGGGTCTCCCGCGGCCGGGCCCCACGCCGACCGAGTTGAACGGGGCCTCTGGACTGCCCGGCGCGGAGCCCGGGCCTTCCTTTAGACTCCACCCCACCGTCATACTCAATTCAATGCCCCTGCTTCACGCCCTCTATCTCGGTCTAGCAACGCTCGCCGTAGCCCTGGCGACAATGCGCGGACGCATCCACACATTCCTGGCCGTGCT
>JAATGE010000046.1 GCA_015654825.1 Rhodospirillales bacterium | reverse complement strand
GCCGGCGGCGTTGATGTCGGGCATCGGCAGCACGCCAAGGCCCGCGGACAGCACCAGGCGCTCGCCTGCTTCGCGCTGGCTTTGGGATTCCATGAAGGTCTGTGCGTGCTGCATGAGCGAGCGCGTCGCCTCTGCGGTGACCTCGGCCATGCCGAGAATATCCAGCATGATGTGATCGTAGATCGCCTGCTGCATGCCGTTCGTGTGCCGGTGTGGCTCGATCGCGCCGGCCTCTTCCAGCTGGACCCGGCCATTCAGCAGAACGAGCGCGGCGCAGGCGGCCACCATTTGACGCTGATTTTCCTCGGTCAGCTGGTCGTAAAGATCGCCGAGCGGCACGACTGGCGCTTCTTGCTTCTGAAAGAAGCCGGCGACGCCCGTCTGAATGTTTGCGTTCATGTAGCTCTCCTATGGTCTGCACTGGTCCGCCATCAGGCGGTATTCGGCGGCCGCGCGCAGGTCTTCCTGCGCCCGTTGGCGTGCCACCTTGGTTCTAACTTTCAGGCGCTCGGAGGCCGCCGCTTCGATGGCGATCGCCCTATCGAGCAGCAGCTCGGAGATCTCGCGGCGCAGGTGCGGTTGCACGTAGACGGTAGCAACGCCGACCGTTGCCGTCACCGGTTTCAAGGGAATGGGTGCGCGGGTCATTCCGCTGCCGCCTTTTTGTGTCCATCACCGTGCTTTTTGCGCGCGTCGCCATCACCGAGGCGGGCGGCCAGCATCCCGTCATTCATCATCGCTCGCACGCGCTCGAAGTAGGCTCGGCCGAGGAAGTTGGCGGCCGTGGAGGCCAGGCGATGTGCCGGCGATGCCGGATCAACGCCGATTCCGCGCTCGGAGCACATACCGAATGCGAACGCGTAGTGGACGCAGGGTTTCGCCTCGCCGGGCGGCATGTGACGGCACAGCGCCGGCCGCTCCTCGTAGATCGTGCAGCGGCCGTCAATACCGAGCTTATCGCACGTGTAGAGCCAGCAGCCGTCACCATGTTGCTTCAGCCGGCGGAACGGCAGGCCGATGCGGAGCCAACCGTTGGCTTCGCTCGGCGCAACCGGTGCTTCGCCGGCTGGGTCTGCGAACCCCAAGCGCATAGGCTTGTTTCGATCGATATCGAAGCCGGTGATAACCCGCGACATCTGATAATCGATCTCCACCGCGTCCCCGGTCGCGAACGGAGCGGCAAAGAGCATGAAGCCGCTGCAGCAGGCGCCCGGGCTCGCGCAACGGTGACACAGCGAAGGAGGAGACGGCTCAGTCGCCACGTTCGGCCGCCTCGGGCTCGGATCCAGCAATGGTGTCGGGAAGCGGCGGAAGTTCGGCGCCGGTCTCCGGGTCGAAACGGACCCGCTCCAGCACCCGGCTGCTGATCACTATGCAGGTAAATCCGAGCCCGGTATCATTGCTCGGAAGCCCTAGCGCTATACAGTTCGGCGGCCAGAAGACGGTCGTGGCCTCCACGGCTTTCTTGACGAGGTCACGGTCGCCGAAGTTCGCGATGTCCAGGTAGCGGAAAAACATCCACTCGCGCTTGGTCTCCGTTCCCAGTTTGAACGCATTCGACACGCGCACGCATTCACCGGTTTCAAATGGCGCCGCGCTGTCGTTCCTTTCGGCGGCGGCCAACATGTCCCGGAACTTGCGGGCCAGTTCGATCCGCTGCGCCTCCCGGATCGGAAGGGGCGGAGGCGGGGTGGGCGGCGCACCAAAAAAATAATCGGGGGAAAGGTCACTTAGGAAACGACTGGCCATAGCTATTCCTCCGCGCTGCTGTGGAGATGGGAAGCGACCGCGCTGATGGCTGACGTCAGTCCCCCGTCAGCGGACGGCCTGCGCGACGCTGCGAGGGCTTCAGCGCGTTTCAGTTCGTCAGGCGCCAGGTCACGCTCGAGGACGAATGTTCCCTCATCGGTAAACCTCGCAACCCGCGCGTCCCATCGGAGTAGAACCTCATGCGCCGCCATGCAGGCGTGCTGCAGCATCATCTCGCGGGTTCCCTGCCACATACGCGAGCGCGCAAGGAAGTGGTGGCAAAGGCGGGTATGGAGCGGCGTCGCCACGCCGCCCACGAGCTCTTCAAACAGTTGAACGTCGCTTTGCAGGAGCTCCAGCATGCCCGTCAGGCGCTCGATCGGCGCGCTCGGATGGAATGGAAGCTCCATCGTGGCGCGGTGCCGATAGCCGGCTCGCGTCGGGCCCGTCGTTTCGATGAGCCACCCGTGTCCGAGATCGGCCGGGTCGAACGCCAGTTGTGCCCGGTCTGGCGTCGCGCCGCGGGCCGGCACTTCTTGCGCTTCAAGATCGGCCATCAGCTCGTCTTCCCCGCGGCCCATGCACCCCTCCATTTTTCAATCGCCGCCTTTGAGCCGGCGAACATCGCGTCCAGCGCTACGGCTGCGAGAACAGCGATCCAGACAACCATCGCCACGACGCATAGCGCCGCGACAAAGAGACCGAGCCCGGTGCCCAGCATGAGCACCAGCAGACCCAGCAGCAGGACGATCAGAAGTTCCATCAGCCGTTCCCTTTATCGATCTTCCGCAGCGCCAGGCGCATCGCCACGACGTTGCATGCGGCAATCACAGCGAAGCCGGCAGCCGCGCCCT
>JAATGE010000066.1 GCA_015654825.1 Rhodospirillales bacterium | reverse complement strand
TGCAGCGCCGTTTCCGAAAGATCGGCATAGCCGTTGCCGGCGAACAGCGGCTTTCCGGCCTTCCAGATCGACTGGTGCACATGCATGCCGCTGCCATTGTCGCCATAGATCGGCTTCGGCATGAACGTCGCGGTCTTGCCGTAGCTGTGGGCCACGTTGTGGATGCAGTATTTGTAGATCTGCAAATGGTCCGCCATGCGTGTCAGCGGGCCGAATTTCATGCCGAGCTCATGCTGGCTCTGCGCCACCTCGTGATGGTGCTTTTCGATGATCACGCCCATCTCGCCCATGGTCGAGAGCATTTCGGCGCGCAGGTCACTGTCGGCATCCACCGGCGGCACCGGGAAATAGCCGCCCTTCACGCTGGGGCGGTGGCCCATGTTGCCTTCGGGGTAATCCTTCACCGACGCCTGCGGGCCCTCGGCGCTATCCAGCTGGTACATGCCGTAATTGCCGCCGGTGCCGAACCGCACGCTGTCGAATATGAAGAATTCGGCTTCCGGCCCGAACACCGCGGTGTCGCCGACACCGGTTGCCGCGACGTAGGCCTCGGCCTTCTTCGCGGTGCTGCGCGGATCGCGGCTGTATGCCTGGCCGGTGGACGGCTCCACGATGTCACAGATCAGGATCAGCGACGGCTTCGCCGCGAACGGATCCATCACCGCGGAGGTGGGGTCCGGCATCAGGATCATGTCGGACTCGTTGATCGCCTTCCAGCCGGCGATCGAGGAGCCGTCGAACATGAAACCGTCGCGGAACACGTCCTCCTCGATCGTGGAGACATGCTGCGCGGTGTGCTGCCATTTGCCGCGAGGGTCGGTAAAACGCAGATCGACATACTCCACGGAATTCTCGCGGAGCAGCTCCATGACCTTCGTGACCTCGGTCGCCTCTGCCTGGCCTTTTTTCGCCATACGCCTGCTGTCCCCTTGTTGCCGCCGGACCGGATGCGGCCCGGCATGAAGTGTGCCCGCCCTGGCGCTGCAAGAAGAAGGCCAGGATCAGGCGTCAGCCGTCAGCGTTCAGTCGTCAGTCGCGCGTTGCCGGCACCGGGCCCTCTGATAACTGAAACCTGATGCCTGACCCCTGTTCAAAGAGCCTGTTCGCCGCGCTCGCCGGTGCGGATGCGCACGACCTCCAGCACGTCGCTGACGAAGATCTTGCCGTCGCCGATGCGGCCGGTGCGGGCGGCGTTGACGATGGCGTCCACCGCGCGCTCCACCAGGTCGTCGCCGCAGATGACCTCGATTTTCACTTTCGGCAGGAAGTCCACGACGTACTCGGCGCCGCGATAGAGTTCGGTGTGCCCCTTCTGGCGGCCGAAGCCCTTGGCCTCGACGACGGTGATGCCCTGCAGGCCAACTTCGTGCAGCGCTTCCTTCACCTCGTCCAGCTTGAAGGGTTTGATGACGGCCTCGATTTTCTTCATGGACGGCCTCTCGCGGACGTTCGATGCCAGGGGTTTCGCACGCGGCGTGCCGCGGGCGCAACCAGGGGCGCCGCAGACGCAACCTGAGCTTGTGGTCGGCGATGCGGCGCGGCGGCGCCACTCATGCGCAGATGGTGGGCGAAATTCTGCCTATATCTTAGGCAGTTTTCCGCGTGGGGTGACACAAGGCAGGGCGCTGCGGTAGGGAAGCGTGATGAAGCCAGCCAATACAATGCTGTCCGCCCTGGGCACCACGATCTTCACGACGATGTCGGCGTTGGCGGTGCGGCACGGCGCGATCAATCTGGGCCAGGGGTTTCCCGACACCGAGGGTCCGGCCGACGTGGTGCGTGCCGCGGCCGATGCGCTGCTGGATGGGCGCAACCAGTATCCGCCGCTGACCGGCCTGCCGGAGCTGCGCCAGGCGGTGGCGGCCGCGAATTCGCGATTTTGGGGCATCGAGGTCGATCCGACCACCGGCGTGGTGGTGACCAGTGGTGCCACCGAGGCGCTGGCGGCCTGCCTGATGGCGCTGCTGGATCCGGGCGACGAGATCGTGCTGATCGAGCCGCTGTATGACACCTACCTGCCGGTGGTTCGGCTGGTGGGTGCGGTGCCAAAACTCGTGCGCCTGCAGCCGCCGGGCTGGGATTTGCCGCGCGCCGAGCTGGCCGCGGCGTTCGGGCCACGCACCAAGGCTCTGATGCTCAACTCGCCGATGAACCCGACGGGAAAAGTGTTTTCCGCGGACGAACTCGCGTTCCTGGCCGGTCTGCTGGCGCAGCACGATGCGTACGCGATCTGCGACGAGGTCTATGAGCACCTGGTGTTCGCGCCGGCGCGGCATATTCCGCTGATGACGCTGCCCGGCATGGCGGAGCGCTGCCTGCGGATCGGCAGCGCCGGCAAGACGTTTTCGCTGACTGGCTGGAAGGTGGGCTATGTCAGCGGACCGCCGGCGCTGACCGCGGTGGTAGCGAAGGCGCACCAGAATCTGACGTTTACCACCGCGCCCAATTTGCAGCGCGCGGTGGCACTGGGGCTCGCCAAGGACGACGGTTATTTCGCCGCGCTGGCGGACGGGCTGGCGCAAAAGCGCGACCGGCTCAGTGCCGGGTTGCGTGCAGTGGGTTTTGAAGTGTTGCCGACGGACGGAAGCTATTTCGTCATTGCCGACTATTCCGCCTTCGGCTTTGACGGCGACGACGTGGCGTTCTGCCGCTACATTACCGAACATGCCGGCGTGGCGGCGATCCCGGTTTCCGCGTTTTACGAGGGCGACGCGCCACGGACATGGATTCGTTTCGCATTCTGCAAGCAGGATTCGGTGCTGGATGAGGCTTGCGCGCGGCTGGGGCGTTTCCTGCGTCGGCCGCATAAGGTGCGTGGGGCGGCTTAGAAGCCGGCATCGGTTGGTCTGGCGGGACAGAAAAAGGAAGCAGGATTCAGCGCCAGGATCACCAAGAACGGAGAGGGGCATCATAAAGTCTCGCTTTCTTGACTTTCTTTCTCGTTCTCCTGCGGTTTGATCTTCTTTTGTGATACCAACGGCCTTAAATTTTGACCTGTCAAAAACCAGGGCTCTGCCCTGGACCCGCTGGGGCCAGTAGGCCCCAGACCCCGATTAGCGCTGCGCGGCTTCGCCTTGGCTTTTGGGCGAAGCCTGTAAATGTCATCGATTTTTTGGGCTTCGCCGTTTCCGCTGACGATTCTTAATTAATGGGGTCTGGGGACTTGTCCCCGTCGTGCGCAGCACGCCTCCGGCGTGATGGGTCCAGGGCAGAGCCCTGGCCATCCTGCGCTTATTTTCGCGCCCTTGACACGGCCGCAGGAGTCAAGATTTCCGGCGGTTGGTATGATTCAATTAGAACTGAATTTTGGCGAGCGTTTGGCAATGAACGCCTCCACGGCCTCGCGATGGTCCGCGGTGGCGTGGGCGATGGACTGCATCGCTGCTGACAATTGCAGCACCGTCTCCAGATCGGCGCGTTCGGCTTCGCGCATCAGCCGCTTGGTCAGACGCACCGCGACGGGCGGGTTGACGGCGATCCTGGCGGCCAGTGCGTGGGCGGCCGGCAGCAGTTCCTCCGGTGGTACGACTTGGCTGACCAGACCGTAGGCGAGGGCTTGCTGCGCGGTGATCGGGTCGCCGGTGAACGCCATTTCGCGCGCGCGGGCCTGGCCGACGATGCGCGGAAGTAGCCAGGCGCCGCCGTCGCCGGGGATCAGGCCGAGTTTTACAAAACTCTCGGCGAAAGAGGCGTCAGTGGAGGCGATGCGGAGGTCGCACAGGCAGGCGAGATCGCAGCCGGCGCCGACGGCGGCGCCATTGACGGCGGCAATGATGGGAACCTCGAGCGCCTCGAACGCGCGGGGAATGCGTTGGATGCCGGTGCGATACCATTCGCGGTTGCTGTGCGGCGTGGCGGCGGCGCGGCCAGTGGTGCCCGCCATGGCTTTGACGTTGCCGCCGGAGGAAAAGCCGCGTCCCGCGCCGGTGAGGATGGCGACCCGCGTTGTGGGGTCCTCGTTCAGGCCGGCGAGGGCGGCGACGAGCGCTTCGATCATGTCGGCATCGGAGATCGGATTACGCTGCTCCGGCCGGTTCAGCGTGAGGGTGACGATGCCGTCGGCGGCGTTGGTCTGTACGGGGGAGGTCATTGGCGGCAATCCGGAGTTGTGGGGATGGGGCTTCACGCGATAAGCACCGGCGCCGGGATTGGCAATTTGGCGCGTTCTCGATGCCAGTCCGGGAACAAATAAAATTGGGGTCTGGGGCCTAAGGCCCCAGCGGGTCCAGGGCAGAGCCCTGGCCTTCCTGTACCTTACCCCTGCTCCGACAATTGCCGATCCCGCATCCGTTGCAGTTCCGCGCGGATCATCAACCACCCTGCGCACACCACTCCGCCGCCCACCAGCACGATAATCAGGCTGGCCAGTGCGTTCATATCCGGGCTGACCCCGAGTTTCACTTTCGAATAGATCACCATCGGCAGGGTGCTGCTGCCCGGCCCCGCGACGAAACTGGAGATGACCAGATCGTCCAGCGAAAGGGTAAAGCTCAGCAGCCACCCGGAGATCAGCGCCGGCGCGATGATCGGCAGCGTTATTTCCATGAAGGCGCGGAGCGGGCCGGCACCGAGATCCATGGCCGCTTCTTCCAGCGCGCGGTCGGCGCTGGCCAGGCGCGGTACTACGGTGATCGTGACGTAGGCCATGCAGAATGAGATGTGGGCCAGTACCAGGCTCAGGAAATCCCGGTGCTTCGGCCAGCCGAACATCTGCGCCATGGAGACGAACAGCAGCAGCAAGGTGATGCCAGTAATGATTTCAGGCACTACCAGCGGCGCGTGCACCATGCCGGTCAGCAGCAGGCGGAAACGAAAGCGGCGGATGCGTACCAGTGCGACGGCGGCGAGTGTGCCGAGCACCACCGCGCTGGTGGCGGCGGCCATGCCGACTTCCAGCGAAAGCAAGGCGGCATCGAGAACTTGCGGATTATGCAGTAGCTTGCCGTACCATGCCGCGGAAAACCCGCCCCAGACGGTGACCAACGCCGAAGCGTTGAACGAATAGGCGATGAGGACAAAAATCGGCAGATACAGAAACGCCAGGCCGAAGGTCAGCACGGCGATGAGGCCGGGTGCGAGGCGCGCGCTCATGACGGCGCCTGATCCTTCATTTGATAGTGCTGGTAAAGGGCGATCGGACCGACCAGCAGTACGAGGAACGCGGTGGCAACGGCGGAGGCCACCGGCCAATTGTGATTGGCGAAGAATTCATCCCACAACACGCGGCCGATCATCAGGCTGTCCGGTCCGCCCAGCAGGGATGGAATAACGAACTCGCCGATCGCCGGTATGAACACCAGCATTGAGCCGGCGATCACGCCGGGCAGCGAGAGCGGCAATGTGATTTCCAGGAAGGGGCGCCAGGGCGGCGTGCCGAGATCGGCGGCCGCCTCCAGCAGCGTGACGTCCAGCTTTTCCAGCGTGGCGTAGAGCGGCAGGATCATGAATGGCAGGTACGAATACACGATGCCGATATAGACCGCGAGCGTGGTGTGCATGATCCGCAACGGCGTATGGATAAGGCCGAGCCAAAGCAGAAGATTGTTCAGCAGGCCATGCTCGCTGATAATGCCCTGCAGCGCATAGACGCGTAACAAGAACGATGTCCAGAACGGCAGGATGATCAGCAGCAACAGGATAGTTTGCGTGCTGCGCGGCGCGCGCGCAATGCCGTACGCCATCGGGTAGCCCAGCAGAAGGCAAATCAGCGTGGAACAGAAAGCGGTTCGCAGGGAAAAAATGTAGGATAGCAGATAGACGTCATCGGTCACCAGATAGCGATAATTATCGAGCGTAACGGTCAGCGCGTAGTGGCCGTCCGGCGTGACGGAGAACAGCTTGGTGAAGGGCGGAATGGCAATAGTAGAATCGGCAAAACTGATCTTGAACGCGAAGGCGAACGGGATCAGAAAGAATACGCACAGAAACAGCAGGGGCGGCAGGATCAGCAGCCAATAGACCCGGCGGCGCAGGAAGGGGGCGGCGCGGGCCGGCCAATACTGCGTGGTCATGCGTTTCCACCGCGGCTTATATTACCATTCAATGTAGCCGTGTGGGTGGCTACCGCGCAAGCTAGTTTAGGAAGGCAAGGGTTCTGCCCCTGGACCCCGCTGGGGCCTTAGGCCCCAGACCTCATTTTATAAGGTATAGGAAATTCATTATGTTAGCTACGAAGGTCGGGTGGTGGGCAGTTTTTTAAATGACCATATAAAATTTGATGGACCAGGGGCGCCGCCGCTGATAGTCTGGGCGCCGCACCAGGAACCGGGGGCAGGGTAATGCGACGCCGCACGCAGGCCGGTCTGGCGTGACCGCGCCCCGATACGATGCCGTGGTGCTGGGCGCCGGCCATAACGGGCTGATCGCCGCCTGCTACCTGGCCCGAGCCGGCCTCTCCGTGCTGGTGCTGGAGCGCAACCCCTACATCGGCGGCGCCGCCGTAAGCCGCCAGCTCTACCAGGATTTTACCTACTCCAATTGCTCCTACGTCTGCAGCCTGCTGCGGCCGGAAATCATGCGTACCCTGGAACTGCCGCGCCATGGGCTGCAAATAATTCCTTACGACGGCGGCTGCACCATGATGCGCAACGGCGGCCACCTCGCTCTTTATTACGAAAACCACGATGCGCTGCGCCGCGAAATCGCTCGCCATTCGGTGCGCGACGCCGAAGCTTACGACCGCTTCGCCCGCGACATGCTGCGGCAATGCCGTTTCATCAAACCATTGCTGATGCGCACGCCCCCCGACCCGACATCGTTCCGACCACGCGACCTGATGGAACTGGTCTATCTCGGTCAGCGCTTCCATCGCATGGGCGAAACCCGCATGTACGAAACATTGCGCTTCTGGACGATGAGCTGCGCCGACCTGCTGGACGAGTATTTCGAGAGTGAGATCGTCAAGGCCCACCTTGCCGGCAGCTCCATCATCGGCACCGCGTTGGGCCCACGTTCGCCGGGCACCGCCTACGTGCTGCTGCATCATTATATGGGCGACATCGACGATGCCGTCGGCGCCTGGGGTTTTGCGCGCGGCGGCATGGGCGCCGTCACGCGCGCGCTGGCCGCCTCGCTCGCCGAAAGCGGCGGCACAATCCGTACCGATGCCGGGGCCGCACGCATCCTGACCTCCCGCGGGCGCGCCGCGGGCGTGGCACTGGCCGACGGCACTGAGGTGCGCGCAGGCATCGTGGTCTCCGGCCTCGACGTAAAACGTACGTTCCAGGGATTGGTGGAGCCGGGCGACCTTCCCGAGGATTTCCTGCGCGCGGTGCGCAACTTCAAGATTCGTGGCGCGTCGGGAAAACTCAATATCGCGCTGGACGGATTGCCGCATTTCCCTGCCATCCCGGAGGGTTCCCCGAGTATCCGCGGCGACCTGCACATCACCGACACGGTCGAAATGATGGAACGCGCCTATGACGATTGGAAGGCCGGCCGATGGTCGCAGGTGCCCTACGTGGACATGCTGATCCCGTCGCAGATCGATCCCACCATGGCCCCGGACGGCAAGCATTATATGTCCGTATTCGTGCAGTACTGCCCATACGAATTTGCGGACGGGCCATGGGACAATGAGAAACGGGCTGCGTTCGGCGAGAATGTGATCGAGGCGATCGCCCACCATAGCCCCGATTTTCGCAAGCTGATCCTGCACGCGGAAATCCGTACGCCATGGGATATCGAAAACGAGGTAGGTCTGACCGAGGGGAACATCTTCCAGGGCGAACTGACCATGGATCAGCTGCTGTTCAATCGGCCGGTGCCGGGCTACGCGCAATACCGCAGCCCCGTGCGCGGACTCTATATGTGCGGATCGAGCACCCATCCGGGCGGCGGCGTCATGGGCGCGCCAGGCGCCAACGCGGCCCGCGAAATTCTTCGTGACCTTGGGCGGGGCGCACGCAATTGAACGTCCATTACGACGGTGTGATCATCGGCGGCGGCCATAATGGCCTGGTGTGTGCAGCTTATCTGGCACGCAGCGGGCAGCGCGTGCTGGTGCTGGAGGCCGCGGAACAGCTCGGCGGAATGGCCGCAACCCGCGAATTCGCTCCGGGTTTTCACGTATCCGCCTGTGCGCACCTACTGCATATGCTGCCACGTTCCATCGTTGACGAACTGGCGCTGACGCGGCACGGGCTGGAATTCGCGGCACAATCGATGCCGACAACGGCGCTCTCCGACGACGGTGCGCATTTGCTCATGTCGCAAGGCGGTGTCACCGGCGTGGGTAGTGGCGATGCCGCCGCCTATACGTCATTGATGGCGCGACTGCGAAAATTCGCAGCGCACCTGCGGCCAGTGCTGGAAATGGTGCCGCCGCGGCTTGGCACGTCCGCATGGGCAGACCAGGCGAGCCTGCTGCGCCTGGCTTGGCAGGTGCGCAGCCTGGGGCGCACCGACATGCGCGAACTGCTGCGCATCATCGGCATGAACGTCTATGACCTCGCCGAGGAGCATTTCGAATCGAACCTGGTGCGTGGTGCGCTCGGTTTCGATTCCTTGCTCGGCACGAGTTCTGGCCCGCGTGCACCCGGCACCGTGCTGAC
>JAATGE010000345.1 GCA_015654825.1 Rhodospirillales bacterium | reverse complement strand
GGCGCGCCGCCCGCCGCCGGCCATGGCGGCGGCGTAGGCGGCCAGTCCGTCGTCGCCTTCGACGACAATTCGTTCCGCCCGCTGCAGCGCGTCCTGCAACTCGGCCCGATTATGCACGTGGACTTCCTTAATTCTTCGCGAGGGCATGGGCGCGCTCCTCTGCTTGCTGTTCTTGCTTGGCCGCAGCCTAGACCCGCCGGGCCGCGCGGCTCAATCGTTACATGCAGGCATTTGGCGTTCCCTGCGGGCATTTGGCGCCACCGCTTCACGCAACCTTAGCCCGGCGCGCGCGAAACTGCGGGCCACGCCGCAGGACGCCGTCCATGGACCCGGATTTTGCCACCCTCACCGGCCTTTCGCCCGACATTCGTGTCGTCGATATCGGTGCCAATCCGATCGACGGCGCGCCGCCCTACGCCGCCATGTTGCGCGCCGGCCGGGCGGCCGTGGTGGGGTTCGAACCGAACGCCGCGGCGCTGGCGACGCTGCGCACGCGCGCCGGTCCGCGCGAGATCTACCTGCCGCACGCCGTCGGTGACGGCGCCGCCCACCAACTGCACATCTGTGCCGCCCCCGGCATGACATCCCTGTACGAGCCGGACCCTGCCATTCTCGCCTTGTTCCACGGTTTTCCGACCTGGGGACGGGTTCTGGAAATCGCGACGATACCGACAGTGCGCCTCGACGACGTGCCAGAAACGACCGGCGCCGATTTGCTGAAGCTGGACGTGCAGGGCGCCGAGCTGATGGTGCTGCGCCACGCCGAGGAACGGCTTGCCGGAGCACTGGTCATCCAGGCCGAGGTGGAGTTCCTGCCGCTGTACCGCGACCAGCCGCTGTTTTCCGACGTCGAACAGTTCCTGCGCGCCCGCGGCTTCATCTTCCACCGCTTCTTTCCCGCGGTGAGCCGCTGTTTCGCACCGATGCTGGTGGACAACGACATCTATGCGGGCCTCAGCCAGACTGTCTGGGCCGACGCGATTTTCGTGCGCGGGCTGCTCGATACCGGCGCGTTGACCAATCGCGAACTTCTCGCATCGGCATCGATTCTGCACGATTGTTACGGTTCAGTGGATATCGTGCTGCGCCTGCTACTGGCGCACGACAAGCGTACTGGCGGAAGTTTGGGGATGATCTACCTCGATGGATTGCGTGCGAGTCAAATCGCGACACAAGCGTGCGCCGCTTAGCCAACTCCTCCGGCCCGGCGCATGTCCCATTTCTTCACGCTCGTTCGCACATAGCGCTACGTTCATCGCCGAGTTGTTACCCGAAAGCGTTTCACAACTTGTGTAACGATTGTAGATACAGCAACGACCCGCCGCCCCTACCCCAAAAGCCGCCCGATTACGTGCGCCGTGTAATCAACGACCGGAATGATCCTCCCATAGTTAATCCGCGTCGGACCAATGACCCCGATGGCGCCCACGATCGCCCCCGCATCGTTGCGGGCCGGCGCCACCACCATCGAAACGCCGCTGGTGCCGAACAAGCCGCTCTCCGCACCAATGAAAATCCTCACCCCCTCGCTCTGCTCGGCAAGTTCGAGCAATCGCAGCATCGTTTCCTGGCGTTCCAGCCGTTCGAACAGGATCTGGATCGCCGCCAGATTCTCGATCTGCGTCACATCGGCCAGCAACCGCGCCTGGCCGCGCACGATCAGCGCGCCGCCGCGCGGCACATCGCTCCAGGTCGCAAGCCCCGCCTCCACGACGCTCGCGGTCAGCACGTCGAGCTGCCCGCGATCCGCGACCATTTCCTCGGCGACCCGACGGCGCAGGTCGGACAGTGTGCGCCCCTGGGCGCGCGTATTGAGATAATTCGCGGCTTCGGTCAGGGCGCTCGGCGGCATTCCCGGCGGCACCTCGATGACCCGGTTCTCGACCTGGCCATCGGCGCTCACCAGAACCACCAGCGCGCGACCGGGGCCCAGCGGCACGAACTCGATGTGCTTGACCGTGCCATCGGATTTCGGCGCCAGCACCATGCCCGCCGCCTGCGACAGGCCGGAAAGCATGGTCGAGGCATCGGCCAGCGTATCCTGCAGGCTGCGCCCGCTCGCGGTCAGCGACTTGCCGATCGCGTCGCGATCCTCGTCGGCCAGGGCCCCGAACTGCAGCAGCCCGTCGACGAACAGGCGCAGGCCGCGATCGGTCGGCAGCCGCCCGGCGCTGGTGTGCGGCGCAAACAGCAGGCCGGCCTCCATGAGGTCCGCCATGACATTGCGGATCGTCGCCGGCGAGACGGACATCGGCAACCGCCGCGCAAGCGTGCGGCTACCCACCGGCTCGCCGGTTTCCACGTACTGTTCGACGATTTCGCGCAGCACGGCGGCCGCGCGAGGATCGAGGTCAGGCGGCGGCGGCTTGGGCGGAAACTCCATGGCGAACAAAATACCTAAGGTGGCGGAACGAAGGCCAAATGTATAAAAGTTTTTTGGTTCTTTTTTTCAAAAAAGAACTTCTTTTTGAAAAAAGAAGCAAAAACTTTTGTTAATTGGTGTGTGGCTTCGGCTCCTTAGCCTTCAACCAGATTTTGGGGCCTGCCCCCGGCCAGGACGGCGTCGATGCCGTCCAGCACCAACGCGCCCATGGCCTCGCGCGTCTGCCATGTGGCGCTGGCGATATGCGGTGTCAGCACGACATTCTCCAGCGCCAGATAGCCCGGCGGCACGCGCGGCTCCTGCTCGAACACATCCAGCCCCGCCGCGGCCAACTGACCAGCGCCCAGCGCCGCAATCAGCGCCGCATCATCAACCAGGCTGCCGCGGGAGGTGTTCACGACGACGGCGCCTTTGGGCAACAGGCCAATTCGCTCCGCATTCAGCCAGTGCAGGGTTTCAGGGCCGCCCGGCGCGCACAGCGCCAGGATTTCGGAGGACGCCAGGAAACTTGCATCGTCCACATGCCATATGGCGCCGGCCTCGCGAGCCGCGTCCAGCCGGTGCCGGTTGCGGTAATGCACAACCATGTCGAAACCGCGCGCCATGCGCGCCAGGGCCTGGCCTATTCGCCCCATGCCGAAAATACCCAGCCGTTTGCCGCTGACCTGGGTGCCCAGAAATGTCGCCGGCGACCAACCCAGCCACTGGCCGGCGCGCACCTGCCGCTCGGCCTCGCCGATGCGCCGGGCCGCGGCGAGGATCAGCAGCATCGTGAATTCGGCAGTCGCCTCCGACAGCACGCCGGGCGTGTTCACGACGGCGATGCCCCGCGCCCGCGCCGCGGCCACGTCGATATGCTCGAAGCCAACGCTGAACGTGCCGATCACCCTTACCTGATCGGGCAGCGCCGCAATCACCGCCGCGTCCAGCCGATCGGCCGGCGTACAGAGCAGTGCATCGGCGCCGGCCGCGGCTTCCGCCAAGGCTGGACCGCGCCGGTCCCATCGGCATATTTTGTAATTCGCCTCCGCGCGGGCCTCGGTCGCGGGCGGCAGGCGACGGGTAATCAGCAGCGTTGATTGGCGCGACATGCAATTGTACTCTGGGGTAGGGCGAACGGGCGACAGATAAACGTCACTTGGTATGAAACCTTTCGTCACGCGTCGGCATTGCGCAGCGGGTCAGGTAAAACTACCCAGTAGCGGGGGGCGAAGAGCTGTGGTTCATTTGCAACGCCGTAGTCGTAACCCACAACAGCCCCCTCGTTTCGCGGGGTGAAACCCGCTACGTGAGGCCCTGGCGGCCGGTGAACCCCGTGCCCACCCTGCGCCGCGGCGTGGGATATAACACTCGAAGGAGATACCCCACATGAAGCTTCGCCCTGCGCTTCTAGCAGCTAGTCTGCTGGCCCTGCCCGCAGCCGCGATCGCGCAGCCGGTTACCGGCCCCTACGTCAGCCTTGGCGTCGGCGCGAATATTTTCCAGGACGAGACAATCAAGAGCGCGTCCCTCCCGGACGTGAACGAGTTCAGCGACTCCGTCGGGCATATCGGCTACAACGTCGACGTCGGCGTTGCGGGCAGCGTCGGCTGGGGCTTCGGCAACGGGTTCCGGGCCGAAATCAGCGGCAGCTACCTGCGCGGCGGCGTGGACAAGATCGGTGGCGCATCCGGCCACGGCGACACCGACGCCACGGGCGTATTCGCCAACGCGCTGTATGATTTCGACCTGACGCCGTTCGGCGCGCCGGGCCTTGCCCCGTATCTCGGCATCGGCGTCGGCTACGACCAGCAGCATCTCGACGACATGCATGCGACAGCAGCGGACGGCACGGTGCTTCGCCCGGGTGGAACGCGCGGCGACGTGGCGCTCGATGCCATCGTCGGTATCGCGTATAACATCGCCTCGATCCCGGGCCTGGCGGTAACCGCCGAATATCGCTTCACGGCAATCCCCGAGGATCTGGGGTTTGGCGGCAGCGCCTTCCTTCCGGACGGCGCCTATTCGCGCCTGCGCTTCAAGACCGACGGGCTTTACAGCCATACCGGCATGGTCGGCGTGCGTTACGCGCTGTGGCAGCCGGCGCCCCCGCCGGAAGCCCCGGCGACCCCGCCCCCGCCCCCGCCGCCACCCGCCGTTACCGAAGCGCGCACCTACCTGGTGTTCTTCGATTGGGATCGCGCCGACCTGACCGCGCGCGCCAAGCAGATCGTCGCCGAAGCGGCGCAGGCCAGCACGCATGTGCAGACCACGCGCATCGAGGTGAATGGCTACACCGATCTGTCCGGCACCGCCGCCTACAACCAGCGCCTGTCCGTCCGCCGCGCCGAAAGCGTGGAGGCCGAGTTGGTGCGTGACGGTGTGGCCAAGACCGAGATCGAAATCCACGGCTACGGCGAGAGCAACCCGCTGGTGCCGACGGCGAAGGGCGTGCGCGAGCCGCAGAACCGCCGCGTGGAAATCATCCTGAAGTAAGTACCGGGCGGTGACCCGATGGGGCTTGCCGCGCGATCAATGACTTGCGACGAAGGGAGGGCACATGCCCTCCCTTCTTTTTTTGTTGTCGATGCGGCAGATACCCTATGTACTGTCCGCGCCGCAGGAGACGCCCGTATGAACGCCCGCTTTGCCCTCGCCACTACGTTGATGGGCGCGCTTGCCGCCGGCTCGGCGCTGGCCCAGCCGGTCACCGGCCCGTACGTGTCGCTCGGCGGCGGTGCCAACTTCCTGCAGGACGAGAGGCTGAACACGCGACTCGACCCCGAGGCGCTGCTCGGCACGAAAATCGGCTTCGATACCGGCCCCGCCGCCGCCGGCGCGGTCGGCTATGGCTTCGGCAATGGGTTCCGCATCGAGGCCGAGGGCAATTGGCGCCAGAATGACGCCAGCAGCCTGTCGGGCGGCGGCCAGCTGAATGCCGTAACCGGCCACCAGCAAAATTACGGCGCCATGGCCAACGCGATCTTCGACATGGATGTCGGCGCCAACTGGATCT
>JAATGE010000449.1 GCA_015654825.1 Rhodospirillales bacterium | reverse complement strand
GCAAGTTGTATCTGCTGCCGGTCAAAAATTCACAGGCTCTCTGCCCTGGACCCGCTGGGGCCTGAGGCCCCAGACCCCCACTCGTTGGGGGGAGACGACGAAGCATGAAAGCTCCTGTGGGTAGCGCTTCGCTGGGGAGAGTATGAAAAGCCGCGCAGTGCTAAATGGGGTCTGGGGCCTACTGGCCCCAGCGGGTCCAGGGCAGAGCCCCGGCCTGCTTAACCTGCGTGCCGTCCCTCTGCGATCTCCTCGATCAGCTTGGCGCAGAACGCAGGCAGGTCGTTCGGGTCGCGGCTGGTGACCAGGCCGTTATCCACCACCACTTCCTGATCCACCACCGTGGCGCCTGCGTTTTTCAGGTCTTGGCGGATTGTCTTGAAACTGGTGAGCGTGCGGCCCTTGGCGACGCCCGCGTTGATCAGGATCCAGGGTGCGTGGCAGATCACACCGGCCGGCTTGCCGGCGTCGAAGAAGTCGCGCACGAAACTCAGCGCAGCCTCATCGATACGCAAATGGTCCGGATTGTTTGTGCCGCCCGGTAGCACCAGTGCATCGTAGTCACTGGCGCGCGCTTCGCCGAGCGTGCGGTCCACGGTGACTTTCTTGTCCGGCAGCAGATGGTCGAATCCCTGGATCTGGCCGCTTTTCGGCGACACGATGTCGACTTCCGCGCCTGCCTTTCGCAGTTCGTCGCGCGGGGTCAAAAGCTCCGCCTGCTCGAAACCGTCGGTGGCAAGAATTGCCACGCGTTTGCCTTCCAGTTGCTGTGCCATGATGCACCCCAGGTTTTCCCGAGGCTACAGAACGTTGGTGGGCGGCGGCGGTTCCTCGCCGTGGGCAAATCGGGCCGCGGCGAGACCTCCGCGGTTCGTTCGCGGAACCTAAGCGCGCGCTGCGTGTTCGAAACCCGATAGAGGGCGCCGGGATGCTGGCCGAATACGAAACGCGCATGGGCGACGACCGGCAATCCGCGGTTGCGCCGGTGGGCATTGTCCCGGCTGGCATTGTCTATGCTTCGCTCGACGAGCCCGGCATCGCCCGTCGCCGCGCGGGCAAGGGATTTCTGTATACAGGGCCGAACCGCGCCCGGCTGACCGATGCCGAAATCCTGGGCCGCATCCGCGCGCTGGCGGTGCCGCCGGCGTGGCGCGACGTGTGGATCTGCCCGCGTCCCGACGGGCATATCCAGGCCGTCGGTTACGACGCGAACGGGCGCAAGCAATATCGTTATCATGCCGACTTCCGTGCTCACCGGGAGGGCGCCAAGTTCGACCATATGCTGGAGTTCGCCGAGGCGTTGCCGGCGTTGCGCCGCCAGGTCGATGCCGACATGCAGGCGCGCGGGCTGGGGCGGGAAAAGGTGCTGGCCACCGTCGTGAACCTGTTGGAGACGACGATGATCCGCGTCGGCAACAAGTCTTATGCGCGCGACAATGGCAGCTATGGCTTGACGACCTTGCGATGCCGTCATGTTCGCATCGAGCGTGGCGAGCTTCGGTTCAATTTCGCGGGCAAAAGCGGCAAGGTCTGGCGCCTGGGCGTGCGGGATCGGCGCGTGGCGAAAATCGTCAGGGCGTGCCAGGAACTTCCCGGCCAGCATCTGTTCCAGTATCTTGACGATGACGGGCAGGCGCAGGTGATCAGTTCGGCGGATGTCAACGCCTATTTGAAGCAGGTCAGCGGGAGTGAGATTACCGCCAAGGATTTTCGCACGTGGGCCGGCACGGTGCTGGCCGTGGCCGCGCTGGCCCGGGTGGGGCCGGCCGAAACCAAGACAGCGGCGAAGAAAACGTTGCGTACGGTGGTGCAGGAAGTGGCCGCCCGGCTGGGCAATACGCCGACGATCTGCCGCAAATGCTACATCCATCCGGCTATTCAGGAGGCCTGCCTGGAATGCGTTCCGGGACCGGACCTGGGCGAGTGGGATGGCATCGAGACAAGCGGGCAGGGACCCGGCTTGCGACGGGAGGAAGTGGCCGTGCTAGAATTTCTGCGCGCCCGGATGGCGCCGAAAACCAACGGGAGCCGCCGATGAGCAGCCGACCGACCTGGCAGGGCCATCTGAAATTGTCGCTGGTGAGTTGCCCGGTGGCGCTCTACGCCGCCACATCCGGCAGTAGCGATGTG
>JAATGE010000330.1 GCA_015654825.1 Rhodospirillales bacterium | reverse complement strand
GGTCTTCTTGGCCGCGCCGAGGTCGGTCGCTGCCTGGCCCGTCACGAGCTTTTTCTTGATGAGTTTATTGAGACTTTCGTCTACGAGATAAATATCGGTTCGAAGGCTGCTCCGGTCTGCTTCGGCCAGACTGTTGAAGTCGGGTTGCTTGGTCAAGCTGTCAGCCACCGACTGGCTCTCAAGCACAATCGCCGCGTAGGTGGCATCGGTTACCGCCGGGCCCTTGGGCGAGACAAAGGCGGTCAGTGCATTCACCGCGTCATCCTTGCTCGGGGCTGGAGCCGTGCCGGCCTGGGGCTGAAGTGTGGTCGCGATCTGGTGAAGCTGAACGATAGCCTTCTGCGCCGTGTCCGGGCTGGTCGCCAGGTTGAGCGCAAAGGCACCAGGAACGATGCCCACGAGAATGAGCATGATGAGACCCATGCCCTTCTGGCCGTCATTGGAGCCGTGCGCAAAGCTCACGCCGGTACAGGTCAGCACGAGCAGGGCGCGAACGATGAGCGGCGGCGGGTTCTTGCCTTCAGGTGATTTATAGAGGGCGGGAAAGGGAACGATCACCTTCATGAGAAGGAGCAGGAGCGCCGAGCCGACGAACCCAACAACCGGCGACACTAGCAGCGCGAGACCGACGCCGTAGGCCTGATCCCAGTTGATGCCAGCCACCAGGCCGTGGCCCGACATCATCGAATTGGCTACACCCACGCCCATGATCGAGCCGATGAGCGTGTGGGAGCTTGAGGCCGGCAGCCCCAAGTACCAGGTGCCGACATTCCAGACGATGGCCGAAACCAGCAGCGAGAAAATCATCGCAAAGCCCGCGCCCGAACCGGAATGGAGGACGAGATCGACCGGTAGCAGCGCGACGATGCTGTAAGCCACCGCGCCGGTGGAAACAAGAACCCCGATCAGGTTCCAGCAGCCGGACCAGACGACCGCGTAGACCGGCTTGAGTGTGTTGGTGTAAATGACCGTCGCGACGGCATTGGCCGTATCGTGGAACCCGTTGACGAATTCAAAGCTGAGTGCCAGCGCCAGCGCGAGCAGCAGAAAAAAAGCCGCGCCGAAGGTAAGTGCCTCGCCGAAAAGTTCCATAGTAGTTGTCTCCCCTTTAAGTCGAAGCACCCGTATCACCCGCCCGCTGTTGTAGGACGCGGCCCAATACGGGCGACTTGTGCACGTAGTCAGCCAGCAGGTCGTGACGATTTCGCGTAGGCCACGTTACCGTTACGTGACATTTGCCCCCTTGTTCAGGCTGCCCAATTTATCCTAGTGGCTGGAAAAGTGAGACTTCGACTGCTTAAATAGAGCTTCGAGTCTCGCCTGTTGCACCCGAGCCGCCTTGTACGCTCGAGCGGCCACAGCCTGGGGCTGGATGGCCCGGCCAAGTTTCGGCGCTCGCAAGGGATTTCCAACTCGTTCCAGCGCCACACAGGCCGCGCCGCGCAACGAGGCTTCCGGCTCGCTCGAAGCGTAAACCGGGCGGCCCAAAACATTGGCCAGCCGCTGCAGGGCGCTGGCCGAATGCTGGATTCCACCCGAGACGATAAAGGTAAGCCGACGCCCCGCGGCTTTTTCGACGCCCTCGGCGATTTGCGCCAGGCGATGATACGTCGCTTCCTGCAACGCCTGCAAAAGGTCGAGCGCCCCGGTTGCCTGCGTGATGCCGACGACGGCGGAAGGAATTTCTTCCGGCCAGGTCGGCGCGCGCTCGGCGATCCAGAACGGCAGGAGCGTCAGGCCGTGCGCAGGCATGGTGCGGTCGGCGAGAAGTTTTTCCTGTTCGGCGGGATTCTCCGGAAGCTTCAACTCGCGCAAGGCCCAGGCGCGCAGGTTGCCCGCGTTGCTGACCGCGCCGCCGACGAGCCGCCGTTGGGCGTCGACCCGGTAAGCGAAGAGGCCGAACGGCGCGAGCATGCCCTTCGCCCCCGCGCCGGCGGGGACGACGACCGGAAGCGCCGCGCTGGTGCCGACGTTGATCGCCGCGACACCGGGCGCGACCGCGCCGGAGCCGAGATTGCTGGCCGCACCGTCGCCGATGGCCGGGAACCAGGGCACATCCGCAAGTTCCGGAAACTCCTTGGCCCGCGCCGCGGAGACGGTGGCTGGTTCGTCGGAAAGCGGATTGAGCTGCGCCGTCTTCAGCCCCACGCGGCGGAGCAAAGGCGCATCCCAGCGGAGCGTGCGGCCATCGAGCAGGCCGGTGCCGCTGGCCATGGAAAGCGAGGCCGAGGCCGCGCCGCACCAGCGCTCCTGGATATATTCCGCGGGCGAGACCCAGCGCGCCACGGCGCGAAACAGTTTCGGCTCGGTCTTGCGCAGCCAGAGCAACTTCGGCGGCCAGAATGAGGCGCGCATCATGCATCCGGTGCGGGCATGGGCGATTTCCTCCGCGCGATTTTTCCGCAGCGCCTCGGCTTCCTTGCGGCAGCGCGAATCGGCCCAGGTGTAGATGGGCGTGATGGGCCGGCCCTTGGCGTCGAGGCCGAGCAGGCTGTGCCAGAAACAGGAGACGCCGATGCCGGCGATCCGTTCCGGGCGGCGGAGTTTCCACCACGCCGCAAGCGTTCCGCCGATCACCTGCGTGACGGCACGGTCGATGTCGCCGGGGGCGAGCTCCGCGCGGCCGTCGGTGCCGGCGTGGAGCGGATACTGGACCTGCGCGGTCGTCTCGATCAGCCGCTCGCCGCGCGCATCGTAGATCGCGGCGCGGGTGGACGAGGTGCCAATGTCGAGCGCGAGGACGACGGAGGGTTTCATGCGCGAATCGTGAGCAGCGGAGAGCTAGATCGTCTGCGAAAGGAAGCCGCCGTCGACACGCAAGTCGGTGCCGGTGACGAAGCCGCTGGCCTTCGCACTGGCCAGGAAGACGACCGCGCCGATCAACTCATCGCTCTTGCCGAAGCGGCCCATG
>JAATGE010000563.1 GCA_015654825.1 Rhodospirillales bacterium | reverse complement strand
TACGACGACATTATCGAAGCCTGCCGAATTGCGTGGAACTGGCTGATCGCCGACCCCCAACGTATCCAATCGATTGGAACCCGAGATTGGATAGCGGTCAATGTCTAGGACGGTTGGTATTACTGTCCAGAACAGCGGCAGATGAAACAGCGACGGGAAGCTGCCCGGGATCGCCATGGCGGCAAGCATCATCGCCAGCAGCACGCCCAGGCCCCGCTTGCCGATCCGCCGGCCGACCGCACCGACCAGCACCGGAACCAGCAAATAGCAGGCAAATTCGTAACTGATGCTCCACAGCGGACTGTTCAGGTCGGCGAACGGGGTGTGGGCGAAGCTGCCGGCGACCACCGGCTTTTGCAACGTTACCGCGCCGGCGGCGAGCGCAAGCCAGCCGCCCGGCGTTACCGGCAGCACGCCACCGGCGAGCGGCGCCACCAGCAGCACCGAGACCGCGCTTGCGACCAGAAAGCCGGGGTAGATCCGACGCACCCGGCGCGACAAATAATCACGCAAACCGGCCGAAGCGAGATAGCTGCGGCTGATCAGAAAGCCGCTGAGGATGAAAAACCCGTTGACGGCAAAATTGGCAAAGCACGAAATGAGTATATTTTCGCGCGCGCTGAATAGCCGGAGCGCGCCCGGCGTCAGCAAAACGCTGTGCCCGACGATAACGCCCATGGCAAAAATCAGCCTGATCGCGCCAATCGCGTTATCGTGCCCGCCAGGCACGGCCACGCGATCATGCAAATTATACCAAAGTTCTTTGGTTCTTTTTTTCAAAAAAGATCTTCTTTTTGAAAAAAGAAGCAAAAACTTTTGTTAATTAGTCCATCATACAACGACTTCGCGCGGCGGCTTTTCCGGCACCCGTTATTTTCTGCCCGGCACCGCGTTCCACCAATCGAGCCAGGTAGGCTCGTTCTTGCTGCCGATACTGCCCAGATACGCGGCGACGTTGCTGGCGTCCGCGGCTGTTGCGTATTGCTTGAATGACCGCATGCCGCCCTCGACATCGTCGCCTTGCAGCATCGCCTCGGTGACATCGCCCTTTTCCGCGTGCTGCACATTCGGCCCCATGCCGCCCGCGGCGTTGTTGCCATGGCAGCCGTAACAATTCAACTTGAGCCAGGTGCGCCGTCCATCGCCCACGGGCCCGAGGTCGGTGGTCGGCTTATGCACGCCGTTGCGCCCCCATTGCAGTCCGCCCGCGCCGGCTTGCGGCACCAGCGCTGCCGCACCCAGGGTAGTGGCCACTAGCAGAAATGCGATACGCATGGGCTTGTTCTCCCGATCAATGGGTCGGTGATGCGGTGACGGGCAATGGCCGTACCGGGGCGAGCGGCACGGTGGGCACGCCGTCATCGCGCAGGATCGCGGCGATTTCGGCGGCGTGACGATCGATCGCGATCTGCAGCCGGTCGCGCAGTGCCAAATCGTCCTTGCGCACGCCCATGGCCATTGCGAATACGAAGCTCTGCTCGGGCGCGCCGGGATCCGCCGTAATCGGCTCGATCCGCAGTGCCGCGCCATACGGCCTGGCGAAATAGCCCGCGAACGGTCCCCACACAAAGGCGACATCGATCTTTCCGTCGGCCACGGCATCGATAATCCGGCCTTGCGGATTGCGCACCTTGTCCTCGTCCCACATCGGAAGCCACGTGATGTGCCGGTTGATGCCGCGCCGCGCCAGCGCGGTTGCGGGCGGCGTGGTCGCTCCCTCGGCGCCTACCAGTTGCAACCCGATGCGTGCCTCGCGCAACCACGCATCGTCGAACGATACGAAGTGGTGCGGGTCCGCCCTGCGCGTAACGGCGACGTAGCTCGAGGTGAAGAACGGTTTGGTCGTGGCCAGGATCGGCAGGCCGGCCGGCACGCTGACGACCACGTCGCACAGGCGGTCGAGCACGGTGCGGCGGAAAAAACTGCGATGCTCGGCGAACCAGAAATAGCTGAGCTCGGCCTGCATGTCGCGCGCCACCAGCGCGGCGATCCTGTTCTCGAACCCCTGCCGCTGCTCATTCGAGTACGGCAGGTTGTTGGGATCGGCGCACACCGACAGCACCGGCTTGGTCGCCCCGCGCGCCGGCATCGCACCTGCCGCGAGCACGGCCGCGAAAAGCGTGGAAAACCTGATCGCGGAATGCGCCAAATACGCTCTCCTGACTACGCTGTCCGCACTCGCCCGATCAGGGGAGCTTGAAGACGTGAACAAAACCGCTGGTCGGACCGTTAGGCGGCGCCGCGTCCCCCTGCTTCAGGCCACCAAAATACCGGTCGGCCGCCTGCGCCTGCGGCAACGCCACCCGCGCGTCCCCGCCATTGCCATACCACGCTCCCGCCGGGCACGCGCCGCCGGCAAATCCACCCTGAATGATGCCGAGCCCCGTCGTGATGGCCACGCGCTGCTTGCCATCCGGCGCGGTATAGGTAATCGGCGCGGAGGCGATGCCGCATTCCAAGGTCTTCGAGAACAGCACCTTGCCGGTCTTTGCATTCACCGCCTTGAACTGCTTGTCCATGGTTCCGTAGAACACGACGTTGCCCGCGGTCGCCAGCGCGCCGCCGAACACCGCGAGCGGCTCGGTGATGGTCCAGGCACGCTTTCCGAGGACCGGATCGAATGCCACGAATTCGCCCATGTTGCCGCCGGCGCCGGGATAAAGGCTGATGCTGACGCCGGTGAACGGCGTACCGGCGATATACAACGCCAGCAGCGGCTCATAGTTCATGCAAAAATTATGCGTGCCGAAATAGAACAGCTTCGTGTTCGGTGAAAACGCCGAATACTCCCAGTCCTTCGCACCGAACGCGGAGGGGCAGATGCCCTGCGTGCTGACGCCCTGGTGTGTTTCCATCGCCTGGTTGATCTGCGGCAGGCCGGTCGAAAGATCGATGCCCGTCGCCCAGTTCGCAAACGCAAAACTGTTCGCGCTGATCAACTCGCCGGTGACGCGATCCAGCACATAAGCAAAACCGTTCTTGTTGAACTGCACGATCACGCGGCGCTTGACGCCGTTGATCTTCAGATCGACGACGGTGTCTTCGTTGACCGCATCATAGTCCCAATTGTCGTGCGGCACGAGCTGGTAGGCCCAGTGCGCCTTTCCGGTGTCCGGATCGCGCGCGAAGATCGTCGACGCCCACTTGTTGTCGCCCGGCCGCATGTCCGGATTGAACGTGCCCGGCTGCGAGGTGCCGTAGAATATCTGTTTGGTTTCCGGATCGTAGGTCAGCCACGCCCAGGAAGTGCCGCCACCCTGCTGCCACATCGTGCCCGGCCACGTGGAGGCGCCCAGATTCTTGCCCTGGTCCTTGGCGTAATAGGGATGGAATTTCGGGCCGATCAGCACGTCGGCGTCGGGCCCGGTCGCATAAGCCTGCCACAGCAGCTTGCCGGTCGCCAGATCGAGCGCGCGCACCGAACCGCGCACACCCATTTCAGATCCGGAACTGCCGAAAATGACTTTCCCGTTCACGATAATCGGCGCGGTGTTCAGCGTCTCGCCCTGCTGCGGAACCGCCACCTTGGTGCGCCACACCTGGGTACCCGTGGTCGCGTCCACCGCAACGACATTGCCGTCCAGCAGCGTGTAAACCACTTTGCCATCCGCATACGCGGCGCCGCGATTGACGAGATCGCAACAGGTCAGCCCGCGCGCATAACCGCCGGGCTTTGGATTGAACGTCCACAGCGCGGTGCCCGGACGGGTCAGATCGAGCGCGATCAGATAGTTCGGAAACGGAGTGACGACATACATAACGCTGCCGACCACCAGCGGGCTGCCCTGGTGGCTCGCCTTGGGGCCCGTCGGATAAGCGAACTCCTCCGTCAGGGTACCGACATTGGCGCTGGTGATATCGGTTAATGCACTGAAGCGCGTGCCCTGCGGCGTGCCGCCGGCGGTGGTCCATTCGGCGCCGGTCTGCGCCAACGCCGTGGCGGACCAGGCGGACGCCAGTAGAATCGACGCGAGTTTCAGGGCGGCGCGGATCATTTCAAGCCTCCATCGACGGCGGAGGTCAGGCTACGTTACAAAACGTCAAAAAAGCAAGTATTCCTCGAACCCGCTACCCGTCCCGCCAGGGCAACAGCACGATTTTGCCACCAAAACCGCCGGCGTCGATGCGCGCATGCACCTCGCGTGCGTCGCCGAGGCCCAGCCGGTCGATCACCACGGGGTGGATGGCACGCTCATGCAACAGGCCGAATAGCGTGGCCATGTCGGAAGCAAACTCGTACGGATGTGTGCGGCGGCGCGCGGTGATGCTGTAGAACACGCCGCTGCGGTTGCGGAACAGCAAGCGCAGCGCGCGCCAGAGCTTAAGCCGCGCCAGTCCCAGCCCGGCCTGCGCCAGACCTTCGCCGCCGACTGCCATGGTCTGCGAGCCATAGCCGATCAGCAGGCCGCCCGATGCGAGGCAGGCGAAGGAGCGCGCGAAATGCGCGCCGCCGATCGCATCGTCAGGGTAGCGGCCGCGGCGGATCATGGTATCCGTAAAACCGGTGCCCGCCGCGAGCACTTTAATGCGGACTTCGCCGGCGCCAGGCTCCGGAACCGCCGCCTCCTCCACAAATTCAAGAACCTCAGGGCCGCCGAAGCGTGCGACGCGGATATGTTGCCAGGGCATACGATACCATAGCCATTACTCCCCGCAATGACCAAAAGTTTTTTGGTTCTTTTTTCAAAAAAGAACAAGAAAAAGCACTTCTTTTTGAAAAAAGAAGCAAAAACTTTTATTAATTTTTCAATGAACTTTTATATGC
>JAATGE010000265.1 GCA_015654825.1 Rhodospirillales bacterium | reverse complement strand
GCCGCCCTGGCGCACGACTGGTCCGGTCCCACGACCCTGGTGATCGCCGGTCCGAGGCCGCTTCCCTATGCCGAATTCGTCCGCGCTATCGCCGCGGCCGCCGCGCTGCCGCCCCCGCGAGTAGTCCCGATCCCGGCGACCGTGCTGATGATCGCGACGTTGCTGACGCGCCTGCCTTTTCTCCCGACTGTCCACGCCGCCGAAATCCGCCGTTTGCTGGAGGACAAGGCGTTCGATATTGCCCCGATGCGCCACCGCCTCGGCATGGAGCCGATCGGCCTCGCCGACGGTCTCGCGCTGACTTTCCATCGCCAAGCCAGCATTTCTGGCCCAACCTGAACTAGGTTGTCGGGGCAGGGTGCAAACGCGAAGCGTGCTGTGCCGGCCGACCGGATCGCCGATTTGTCAGTGCGGCTGATGCACCGAATTCATTTCGAGCGTAACCGCCGTCTGTGCGTACAGCCTGCCATTGATCGAGGCACCGGTTTGCAGGGCGATTTGCGTCTTCGCCAGGATAATCCCCTCGAAGCGCGCGGTCGTTCCCATGGTGACCTGCCCCGCGACCTGCCAGAATATGTTTTTTGGCCGCGCGCCGCCGCGCAGCGCAACAGCGCGGCCGCTGGCGATATTCAGATCCTGTGCGATCTGAAAGATCCACACATCGTTCGGCCCGCCTTTCAGCTTCACATTGGCCGGTATCGTGACGCTGCTGCTCCAGCTATAGACACCCGGACGGAGCGTCATGCCGCCAATATTTCCAGCTCCGAGCTCGCTCGTCGCCGGCGTCCGCCCGGCCGCGTCGGCGTAGGCGGTTCGCATATCGTTGATCGCCTGGCCCAATATCGCAGGGTGGACGATATTGCACGGCGCGGGGCCGGCAGCATCGACGGAAATAATCTGGCCGGTCACCTCGGAGCAACTCAAATGGTCGGCGGCGCCGGTAATTGGGCTGGTCGCGACATTGCCAACAATTTTCGAGGCGGGAACGTTGGCCACGCCCGACGTCGAAAGGATCACGAAGCGCCCCGCCGATGCAAGAGCGACCGGCGTGGGACCCGCGGCCTCGGCCCCTTGCGCCCAAGCCAATCCGGCCAGCAGCGAGGCAGCAAGTACCCCGTTGCGTCTGCGCCAGGTACCGTCAGTAACACTATTCATTGTTGTTCTCCCGCGGCCAATTCATTTGCTTCCGAGACCGGTACCAGACCCGATGGCGCCGGCGCGGTTTCGTCGTAGTGGCTTTTCGCAGAAAATTCCGGAATTCAATTTTCCGCACGCCAGCCGCATCAATGCGGCTGATGAACGACATTCATTTCCAGTGTAACCGCGGTCTGCGCCAGCAATCGGCCATTGATCACGGCACCGGTTTTCGCGGCGATCAGCGTCTTGCAGAGCGCCACTCCCCGAAACCCCGCCGTGGTACCAATGGTAACCTGGCCGGCGACCTGCCAGAAGATGTTTTCCCCGCGCGCCCCACCGCTGAGCCTGATAGCCGTGCCGTCCGCGATCTTGAGATTTTGCGCGATCTGGAAGATCCAGACATCATTGCACTTATTTTTGCAAGTGCCCTTCAGCGTGACATCGGTCGGGATGATTACGCCGCTGCTCCATTTGTACACGCCGGGCGGAATGGTCAGACCGCCGATATTTCCGGCGCCGAGTTCGGTAACATCCGGCGCCCGCCCCGCCGCATCCGTGTACGCGGTTTGCATGTCATGAATGGCGGTGGTCAAAAGCAGCGGCCGGGCGATCCCGCATGGCCCCGGCCCGGCGGCATTGACCGAAAGAATCCGCCCGGTGACCTCCGTGCAACTGACATGGTCGGCGGCCCCCGTAATGGGGCTGGTCGCGATATTGCCGGTAATCGTCGACTTCGGAACATCGGCAATGCCTGATTTCGAAAGAATGACAAAGCGGCCGGCCGACCGAAGATTGACCGCCGGAGGGCCGGCGGCATAGGCCGCTGCGCTACCCGCAAGGCCCACGACCAGCAACGGCAGCAGCGCCGCGCGCCGGCTTTTTTGGTTCATTCTCATGTTGAAAATTCTACCTGAATACAGCGAAGCTAGTATAACTCTCGCCAAATCAGGGAGTATCCTCGGAATCTACTTATACCGGTCCCAGTCGTCATCGAATCTCCAAGGAAGGCCAGGGCTCTGCCCCCTATGCGCGAGGATAAGGAAGTAAAGCTCTGGCGCCGGGAAACTGAAGGTTCGATACGATTAGTTAAGGCCAGGGCTCTGCCCTGGACCCGTCACGCCGGAGGCGTGCTATGCACGACGGGGCCAGTAGGCCCCAAACCCCATTTTATCTGTTCCGGGCCTGGCATCGGCGGCGAGCCGACAGGCCAGACCCATGGGTTCGCGAGATTGGTACAGAAGATTCCCGCCGCGCAGCGTTAACGACAGCGGCGGCACGCCGTCTTGGGTCCAGGGGGCGGAGCCCCGTGGTCGGCGAAGCCATTAGAATTCAGCTAATTGATTTCGTTCGATAATCCTTATCCTAGCGCTTATGGGGCTCTGCCCGGGCCCGTCACGCGCCAGCGTGCTTCGCACGACGGGGCCAGCACTTCCCACACCCCATTTGGCGGCTTCGCCGCGGTTTCATTTGCACTCGGCGTGCCGGTAGCATCCGATCAAATGGTCGTTCACCATTCCCGTCGCCTGCATGAACGCATAAACGATCACCGGCCCGCAGAACTTGAAACCGCGCTGCTTCAGCGCTTTCGCCATTTCAACCGACACCTCCGTCTGCGCCGGCACCTGGGTGCGCATCCGAAACCGGTTGTCGCGCGGTGTGCCGCCCACCAATCCCCACAGAAACGCCGCGAATTCCTCGCCCTTCTCCTGCATGTCCAGGAACGCCCGCGCATTGCCGATCGTAGCCTCGATTTTCGCGCGCGAGCGGATAATGCCCGGGTTCGCCAACAGAAGGTCCACATCCGCCGGCCGAAAGCGGGCAACCCGTTCCGGATCGAACCCTTCGAACGCCTCCCGAAACGCCGCGCGCTTATACAAAATCGTTTTCCATGAAAGCCCGGCCTGAAAACCGTCCAGAATCAGCTTTTCCCACAGCGCGCGCGCGTCCCGTTCCGGCACGCCCCATTCCTCGTCGTGATACGCCTGCATCAGCGCATCGTCCTCGCACCAAGGGCATCGTTTCGGCATGATATTGATCCCCAAGAATAAGCCCGACCCAAATCCAGGACCCTATATTAATAGGGTCTGGGGACTTGTCCCCAGCGGGTCCAGGGCAGAGCCCTGGCCTTACCTAACTTCCCGCAACCCCCCAAAATCGCCGACGTCCCGGGCCCCCCGAGCCCGCATAGCCTCCCTCACATCCGGCGTGCTCCACACCGCCGCTTGCAGCCACGCCGCCTGCTCCAGGCTTTCAGCCACCGTATGGTCGCGCGCGAACTCGATCGCCCGTTTGCTGGCCGCCACCGCCAGCGGCGCCCTGGCCGCGATCTCGCGCGCCGCCTCCAGCGCGGCCGCCACCGGGTCCGCCACGACCGCGTTGACAAACCCCAGCGCGGCCGCTTGTGCCGCCCGCAGCGTACGCCCGCAGAATGCCATTTCCCGCAGCACCGCATCCGGCAGCAGGCGAGGCAAACGTTGCAGGCTGCCTACATCCGCCATCATGCCGATATTGATCTCCTCGATGCGGAAATACGCGTCCTCCGCCACGAACCGCAGGTCGCACGCGCTGGCCAAATCCAGCCCGCCGCCAATGCACGCGCCCTGGATCGCCGCCACCACCGGGAACCGTGCCCGGCTCAGGCTGGACAGCGCGGCCTGCAGCCGTACTACCGTATGCACGAACGCCTCACGCCGCGCCGGCCCCTCATCCGGCCGCAGCTCACTGCTGCCGAACGCCGCCACATCCATGCCCGAGCAAAAATGCCGGCCCTCGCCGCTGATCACCAGCGCCCGCGTGGCCGCTGCCGCATCCAGGTCCCGCACCGCAACCGGGAACAGCTCCCAGAACGCAGGCGTCATCGAGTTCGCGGCATGCGGCCGGCAGAATCGCAGATGCGCCACCGCACCTTCGTGCGAGATGACAAACGGTGCCTCGACCATATATGCCTCCAGCGTTTCCGCGGACGCTATGCGGCTGCCGTGACCCGCGCAAACCAGGGCGCCACCAGCCGCAACACTCGGACACACCGGCTCGATTGACCAACTCGTCCACCCCTGCCCATACAAACGGCAGGCCATAAAGGATTGAATGCGCTGGATACCCATCCCGCGGACGTTCCGGCCGCGCCGCCAACCCGCGCCGGGGCCATTCCGCACGCCGAACCTGACGATCTGGCCGTCGCCCGTGCCGTACTCGAAGCCGAGTGCCACGGCCTGACGGCGCTCGCGGCCACCCTGAACGGCGATTTCTCCGACGCGGTCGCCGCCCTGGCCGCCGTCACCGGCCGCGTCGTCGTCTCCGGCATGGGCAAATCCGGCCACGTCGCA
This sequence comes from Rhodospirillales bacterium, assembly GCA_015654825.1. Taxonomy (GTDB): domain Bacteria; phylum Pseudomonadota; class Alphaproteobacteria; order Acetobacterales; family Acetobacteraceae; genus CAJCIS01. Next base: position 7,061 of record JAATGE010000265.1, on the reverse strand, counting down.
CGTAAAATCGCCGCAACCTTTGCCTCCACCGGCACCCCCGCCCTGTTCGTCCACCCGGCCGAGGCCAGCCACGGCGATCTCGGCATGATCGTCCCCGGCGACGCGGTGCTGGCGCTGTCCAACTCCGGGGAAACCGCCGAGCTCGCCGACCTGATCGCGCACGCGAGCCGCTTCGGCATCCCGCTGATCGCCATTACCGGCCAGCCCCGTTCCGCGCTCGCCGAGGCCGCCGAAATCACCCTGCTGCTCCCCGCCGCGCCCGAAGCCTGCCCAATGGGCCTGGCGCCGACCACCAGCACCACGATGCAGCTCGCACTCGGCGACGCGCTGGCGGTAGCCCTGCTGCACCGCCATGGCTTCTCCTCCACCGATTTCCACGCCATCCATCCCGGCGGAAAGCTTGGCGCCCGCCTCAAGCGCGTCGCCGTGCTGATGCACACCGGCGAGGCGCTGCCGACCGCCACGCCCGACCTCGCCATGCCCCAGGCCCTGCTGCTGATGACCGGCAAGGGTTTCGGCTGCCTCTGCGTCGTCGCCCCCGACGGCCGGCTGGCGGGTATCGTCACCGACGGCGATTTGCGCCGCGCCATGGGCCCCGACCTGCTGTCCCGCACCGTCGGCGAGATCATGAACCCGACGCCGCTGACCGCGCGCCCCGACATGCTGGCCGGCGAGGCGCTACGCGTCATGACCGACCGTGCCCGCCCGATCACCGCCCTGTTCGTACTCGACGAAGCGCGCCGCCCGGTCGGCCTGCTGCACATCCACGACCTGCTCCGCGCCGGTGTGGCATGACACCCGTCTCCGCCACCGAAGGTCCGGCCACTGCGGTTCCCCCCGCGCCGTCGCGCCCATTCATCCCGCTGCGCGGCGTGCTGCCGCGTTCCCTGGCGCGCCGCCGCCGCGCCGTGCGCATCGCCAAATACGCCCTTCCGGTGCTCGCCCTGGCGCTGCTCACCTCCATCGCCGCCTGGCCGGAGATTTCCCGTACCATCGAGCGCGGACGCGTCACCTGGCACGAACTGACCATGGTCGAAAGCAACGGTGCCATGAAGCAGCCGCGCTACCGCGGCTTCGACGCGCAGAACCAGCCGTTCATGATTTCCGCCCAAACCGCGGTTCGCGCCGGGCCCGATCGTTACAATTTACGCGCCCCGCGCGCCGACCTCACGCTGCATAACGGTGCCTGGCTGCAGGTGCAGTCCCGCAGCGGCGTCTACGTGCAGAAATCCGATCAGCTCGATCTTTCTGACCACGTCACGCTCTACCGCCAGGACGGCACGATCCTGACCACCGCTACGGCGACCGCCGACATGAAGAAAGGCGCCGTCACCAGCAGCGACTACACGCACGCCGAAGGCCCCTTCGGCACGCTGGACGCCGAAGGTTTCACGTTGGTGGATCGCGGTGGCGTGGTGCAGTTCCATGGGCCGGCCAAGCTGGTGCTCAATGCGGCGCATTAGCGAGGAAGGGAAGGCCAGGGCTCTGCCCTGGACCCGCTGGGGCCTTAGGCCCCAGACCCCAATTTTGTTGCTTCGCGAGACCGACGACGAAGCCGTAGGGCGGAAACGCGAAACGTGTTCTGCCAACGCAACTCATTCCCACACGAATCGTCCGCCGCGGCACTCGGAAACCAAATTGAATTGGGGTCTGGGGCCGTCGTGCGCAGCACGCTATCGCGTGACGGCCCCAGCTTGGTCCCGGGGCAGAGCCCCTGGCCTTTTCCTTGCCTTATGTCTTCCCATCGCGGCCCACGGCCAGGCCCTGGACCTTTCCCACGGCGGCCCTGTTTCCGTCACCGCCGCCGGCGGCATCGACTGGAACCAGTCCGAGCAGACCGTCACCGCGCACGACGACGCCCGCGCCGTCCGCGGCGACACAACCGTCACCGCGGACCGCCTGGTCGCCCATTACCGCAAGAAGGCCGCCGCACCCGGTGCCCCGCCGGAGCCGGCGCCCACGCCCGCTCCGGCTACCGGAGCGTCGCCCGACACTACCGGCAATAACGAGATCTACCGCCTGGAGGCCGACAACAACGTGCACATCTTCACCCAGACCGACCAGGCCTGGGGCGACCATGCCGTCTACGACATCGATCAGGCCGTCATGGTGCTCACCGGCGGCCATATGAAGCTCACGACGCCGCAGGACATCCTGACTGCCCGCGACACCATGGAATACTGGTCGCAGAAGCACATGGCCGTAGGCCGCGGCGACGCCACCGCGACCAGCAACGACGGCCGCCGCATTACCGCGGACACCCTGGTCGGCTACACGGTGGATACCGGCCAGCCGGGCGCGCCGCCACCCAAACCGGCAAAACCCGACCATCCTTCCGACCCGCTGGCCGCCTCCGGAAAGCTGCAACGGGTTGAAGCGTTTGGCCACGTTCAGGTCCGCACCGCCACCGACATCGTCACCGGCGACCGCGGCGTCTATGTGCCCGACACCGGCCTCGCGCGCATTGTCGGCCACGTGCACATCACCCGCGGCGAAAACCAGATGAACGGCGCCGCCGCGATCGTGAACATGAAGACTGGCCTGGCCACCCTTACGGAGTCGCCCGGCGCCCGCGTCGAGGGCCTGGTCGTTCCCAACGAACAGCAGCCTAAATCCGCCCCGCCCGCCGCCGCCAAGAAGCCCGAACCCGCGCCCGCAACAACCCCGGAGAAATCCCCATGACCGAACCCACCCGCGAGAAACTGCGGGTTCTCCAGGGCGGCGCCGGCCTGGTCGCGACCGCGGTCGGCAAGACGTACAACAAGCGCCCCGTCGTGCGGAACGTATCGGTCAACGTCCGCCGTGGCGAGGCAGTCGGCCTGCTCGGCCCCAACGGCGCCGGCAAGACGACGACGTTCTACATGATGATCGGCCTGGTTCGTCCCGATACCGGTTCGATCTCGCTCGACGGCACCGACATCACCCTCCAACCGATGTATCGCCGCGCCCGCCTCGGCATCGGCTACCTGCCGCAGGAGGCCTCGGTGTTCCGCGGTCTGAACGTCGAGCAAAACGTCATGGCGGCGCTCGAAGTCGTCGAACCCGACCCCGACGCCCGTGAACTCGCCTGCGACGCGCTGCTCGCGGAATTCGGCATCGGCCATCTGCGCCGCACCCCGGCGCTTGCGCTTTCCGGCGGCGAGCGCCGCCGCGTCGAAATTGCCAGGGCACTGGCCACCCGTCCCAGCTACATCCTGCTCGACGAACCGCTGGCCGGCATCGATCCGATCGCGGTCGGCGAAATCCGCGACATGGTCAGCCATCTCAAACACCGCGGCCTCGGCGTGCTAATCACTGACCACAACGTCCGCGAAACATTGGAAATCATCGACCGCGCTTACATCATGCACGACGGGCAGGTCCTCATGGAGGGTGCGCCCAAGGAAGTCGTTGCGCATGCGGATGTGCGGCGGGTTTATCTGGGAGAGCGGTTCTCCATGTAAGGAGGCCCGGAGCTTTGCCCTGGACCCGTCACGCCGGAGGCGCATGACGCGGCCAGTAGGTTTCAGGCCCCGCTTATGGCGGGACCGACGACGTTGCGGCTGATCGATCGGGGGTGATCATATGTCGGGCGAGTCCAAGGATCAGTGGATCGAACGCGAACTGGGGCTCAGGCCTGCCGCTTCTTCGGCCGCGGCGCCGGGGATCGATCTGAATACGGCACTCGAGCACTGGCAACAGGCGCGCGCCGACGCGATCGCCCAATTGGCCCGCCTCGCGGACGTCATCGCCGCGCGAAAATATCCGGAATCCGACGAAGCCCGCGCGCTCCTCGACTCGGTGGCCAAAAACCTGCCCGAGCGCCCCGCGACGCAGCAAAGCATCGATGACGTGCAGGGCTTCCTGTTGAGCGATGACATCCTCGACGATGCCGAAGCTCCCAACGGCTTTGGCTTCGCGGTCGATGTTCGATCTCCGCTTATGCTGGCCCTCGGCGATCTGAAGGATGCGTTGCGAAGCTGACACCATAGGCCGTTGAGCATTCCTTACGGGTCAACGTCCACGGCGAGGGCTGTAAGGAGCCACGGAGCCCCTAGGCAGGAGTAAGCGCCATGCAGAAGAAATCCGCTGTACGCCGTGCTGTTGATCGCAGCCTTAGCCATGAAGGCGCGAAATTCGTGATCGACGACTACGAACCCAAGCAAAATCTTACCCAGGAAATGTACGCCGAACTCATCATCGACAAGCTCTCCATCTTCGACTTGACGGACCAGGAACTGGCCGAGGCGCTGGATTACGCCATGCGAACGAAAGGCCGAAACCTCTATAAGTTGGAGGAAACAGAAAAATCCGAAAAATGGGCGAAGCTCTACGAAGACCGCCACAAGCAACCGGAACAGGATGAGCTGGTCTGGGAGGAATATACCGGCAAGGGCCCGCTATACCGGTGGACTTCCAGTGCTTCGGCGAAGGACGCGAAAAAGCAGGGCATCGCGATGCAAGGCACCGAGCAGGATGGCATTCCCACATCGCCCTCCGGCAAGCGCGGCGCTGCGCTGGGCTCCGGCGCGGTCAGCCTGGATTGCCTGCTGATCATCACCGTCAGCAAAATACCGAACTTCCGCGCCCGCTATACCGGCACGCGCAACGGCCCCAAGGAAATCAAGGTGCTCGTCAACATTCCGGCTGACGCCATCGAAGTGGTCGACGGATCGAACGTCGGATAGGCGCCGGGGAGGGCCAGGGCGCTGCTCTAAAAGAGCGAAGACAAGGATTATAGAACGAAATCAATGATGTGAATTCCAGTGGCTTCGCCGACCAGGGGGCTCTGCCCCCTGGACCCCCGACGGCGTGCCGCCGCCTGCGCTAGCGCTGCGCGGCGGGAGTCTTCTGTACCAAACTCGCGGAACCGTGGGTCTGGGCCACTCTCTCGCAGCCGATGCCACACTCGGAACAGTCAAATGGGGTCTGGGGACTTGTCCCCAGCGGGTCCAGGGCAGAGCCCTGGCCTTCACTTTTCGAATCGAACTTTCAGCTTCCTGTTACCACAGGTCGATTTTTTATGTTACCGCTTATGGCGCACTCCCCTCGACCCGCCACGAGCCTTAGCCGTTCCCCGCCGAGGCGCTCGACCGCATTTTCACCACCGCGGGGTCGTCTGCCGCCAGGCACCTGAACGTCGCCGCGAAAGTCACCGGCCCATAGGGGCTATAAGGATTGCCGCCGGGGCCCATTTCCACCGGTACAAACACCCGCCCCTGCTCAGCGCAAAACCCGTTCGCCTCGCGCAACGCCGCATCCTGCGCCGCCGGCCCGCCCCCCAGCACCGGCGCCCGCATTTCCGAAACCGTCCAAAGCCCAGGTCCCACCGGTTGCACACCAATCGTCGCCGCACACCCAGCCAGCCCCAGCACCGCCGCCCATGTCAGTCGCCGCATACCAATCCCCAATATCTCGCTATCCCTTATAGACGGGCGGCGTGGACTTGTCCCAAGCGTGCGGCGAGGGAAGGACCCGCCGGGGACAAGTCCCCAGACCCCATTTAACGCTGCGCGGCGTCCACCGCGGTTCCCCCTAATGAACAGGGTCTGGGGCCTACTGGCCCCAGCGGGTCCAGGGCAGAGCCCTGGCCTTTGACAGGTTAAAATTTAAGGCCGTTGGTATTACCTCAACCCGCCCTATTTCGGCGGCGGTGGCGGCAGTGCGAACTTGTCGCCCGAACTCTCCGGGGGTGGCGGCGGCGCCGAACCGGCGCTTCCGGCCGCCGCCTGCAACTGCGACAGCAGGTTGTGCGACGACACCCCGTCCACCGTCAGCCCCTTGTCGCTCTCGAACTGCCGGATCGCTGCCGTCGTGCGTGGGCCTGCCACGCCATCCGCCCCGCCATGCAGGTAGCCGAGCTGCACCAGCGCCCGCTGCACCTTCATGACCAGCGGATCGCGCACCACCATATGAACCTCCGGCTCCGGCGGCGGCGGCGGTGCGGCTTCCGGCGGCACCATGCCGGCCACCAATTCGCCCTTGGCGTACATGCAGTTTGCGAATGTGGCGTCGTATTGCTGCTGAATGCCGCCCTGTGCCTGCGTGCTGGTCTGCGCCCCGGCCGCCGCGGCATTGCCGGTGGTATCGCCCGACGCCGCGACCGCAGCCGCACCGGCGAGCGCCTGGTTGTTGGCCGCATTCACCAGGGCCGCCACTGACAGCGCCGCCGCCTGCCGGCAGGTTGCATAATCCGCCTGAAAATCCGCTGGCGATTTGCCCGGCCCGGGCGTTACGGCGGTGGTCGGCGCCAGCGGCGTCTGTGCACATGCCGCAAGCAGCGCAATGCCGCCGAAAGCGATGCCTCGCGCCAGAAATCCGGTCATTTCGTTGTTCCCCCGCCAATCCATTGTTGCGCACCAGCGCGCATCGCAGCGTGGCCGCGTCGCGGCACAGGGTTAGCAATCCTGTAGGCGAAAGCAACCAACGATTGGCAATCGGACCGGATTTTCCTTGCGCCGCGTCGCTGCGGCCTGCCGCGGTCCTAATGCGCCGCCAGCCAGGCCCGTGCCTCGGCATTGCCGCCGGCCGCGGCGCGGCCCATCCAGTCCCGCGCGGCCGCGGTATCGTGCGCCACGCCGAGCCCGGAATCATACAGCCGGCCGACGCTGTATTGCGCGGTTGCCAACCCCTGATCCGCCGCCGCCTTGTACCAACGGAACGCGTCCGTATAATTCATCCGCACGCCGTACCCCATCTGGTAGAGATAACCCAGCTGGTTCTGCGCCGGCGCCGACCCTTGCTGCGCCGCCAGCCGATACCAGTGCAGCGCCGTCTCATAGTTCTTCGCGGTACCAAAACCGTGCTGTGCCAAGTAGCCGAGCTGAAACTGCGCGGTCTTGAAACCCTGCGCCGCCGCCAGCCCGTACCAATGGGTCGCCGCGGTGTAATCCTGCGGCACGCCGACCCCGTACTGATAAAGATACCCGATCTGGCCTTGCGCGTTGGCGAAATTCTGGTCGGCCGATTTGCGGTACCATTGCAATGCCGTGGCCGGATCCGCGGTGACGCCCTGGCCCAGCTGATACATGTAGCCGACCTGGTATTGTGCCTGGGCCTCGCCCGCTTGTGCCGCACCCGCG
>JAATGE010000576.1 GCA_015654825.1 Rhodospirillales bacterium | reverse complement strand
TGCTGCCGCCGAGGCCGCGGCCGCGCGGCTGAAAGCCGCGCCTGCCGTTCAGCGCCGCCTGCGGTACGGTTTCGTAGGCGTAGTTGCGTACGGATTTCGTGGGCGTATGGCTGGCGATACCGAGCGGCACATCCGACACAATGCCGCTTTTCGCCGGGCCGCCTTCGATCAGCGCGACGCGCCAATCGGGGCGCGCCTCGGCCAGGCGCGCGGCGACGGCGCAGCCGCCGGGGCCGCCGCCGACCACGACGAAATCGAATGTTTCAGCCACCGGATGGCGCGCCGGCCAGGTGGGCGGCGCGCGCCGCCGCGATGCGTCGCCGCAGTTTTACCATGCCGCCGATCCAGCGTTCGTAATTCTCGGCCTTCAATTTCGTGTAATCCGCGACATTGGCATGCGGCAGAATAACGAATTTTCCGGCGCGCAGGCCGGCGATCGCGGCATCGACGCAGGCTTCCGCCGTAATGACGCCGTCCACGTCCGCGCCGGCGAAAAAACCGCCGGCCGTCATGCCGGTGGCGACGCCCTGCGGGCACAGCACCGAAACACCGATGCCGTGATCCTTGTGGGCGATGGCCAGGCTTTCGGCAAAGCCGATGGCCGCGTGCTTGGTGGTCGAATAGACCGCCGAGCCGATCTGGCTCAGCAGGCCGGCGGCCGAAACCGTGTTCAACAACCACCCGTCGCGGCGCGCGATCATGCCGGGCAGCACGGCGCGCGCGGCATAGACGTGCGCCATGACGTGCACCGCCCAACTGCGTTCCCAGTCGGCGTTCGGCGCCGAGGCGGCGTTGTCGAAATCGGGATCCATGCCGATGATGCCGGCATTGCTGCAGAACAGGCCGATCGGGCCCGCTGCCGCTTCCGTCTCGCGTACCAGGCGCTGGATGTCGGCCTCGCGCGACACGTCGCAGCGGAATGCGACGGCACTCGCACCGATTGCCGCGGCCGTTTCGCGCGCTGCGTCCTCGTTCAGATCGGCCACCGCCACGTGCACGGCGCCTTCGCGGTGGGCCCGCAGCGCCAGTTCGCGCCCGATGCCGCCGCCGCCGCCGGTCACGACAACCACCTTGCCCGCGATTTCCATGCTCAGAAGATTTCAAAAAGGCCGGCGGCGCCCATGCCGCCGCCGATGCACATCGTTACGACGCCGAGCTTGGCGCCGCGGCGCTTGCCTTCGATCAGCAGGTGGCCGGCCATGCGCGCGCCGCTCATGCCGTACGGATGGCCGATCGAAATCGCGCCGCCGTTGACGTTGTATTTGGCGGGATCGATGCCGAGGCGATCGCGGCAATACAGCACCTGAACGGCAAAAGCCTCGTTCAATTCCCAAAGGTCGATGTCTTCGATCGACAGGCCGTTGCGCTCCAGCAGGCGCGGAATGGCGAAGACTGGGCCGATGCCCATTTCGTCCGGCTCGCAGCCGGAGACTGCCAGGCTTTTCAGGCGGCCGAGCGGGGTGAGGCCGCGGCGCGCCGCGTCGGATGCTTCCATGATTACGCAGGCACTGGCGCCGTCGGAGAGTTGCGAGGCGTTGCCGGCGGTAATCGCGTGGCCCTCGCCGCGCACCGGTTTCAACGAGGCAAGCCATTCCAGGGTCGTATCGGCGCGATTGCCCTCGTCCTTCGCCAGCTTCACGGTCTTGCGGCTGACGGCACCGGTGGCCTTGTCGACCACGCTCATGACGCTTTCCATCGGCACGATTTCGTCATCGAAGCGGCCGGCTTGCTGGCCGGCGGCGGTGCGGCGCTGGCTTTCCAGTGCGTATTCGTCCTGCGCCGCGCGCGTCACCTGGTAGCGCTGCGCCACCACTTCCGCGGTGTCGATCATCGCCATGTAGATCGCCGGCTTGTGCTCGATCAGCCATTCGTCGCCGCCGCGGTAGGTGTTCATCTTGTCGTTCTGCACCAGGCTGATGCTTTCCACGCCGCCGCCGATCGCGACCGGCACGCCATCGAACGCCACGCGCTGCGTGGCGATGGCGATCGCCTGCAGGCCCGAACTGCATTGGCGATCGACCGTGGTGCCCGATGCGGTCACCGGCAGGCCGGCGCGGACCAGCGCCTGGCGGGCGATGTTCTGCCCGGTGGCGCCCTGCTGCAACGCGCAGCCGA
>JAATGE010000266.1 GCA_015654825.1 Rhodospirillales bacterium | reverse complement strand
TCCAGGGGCGAATATATCGAGATCTCGCCGCATGATCGCTTGGTGTTCACTACCGGTGTCGCGGTTGGCGGGACGCAGAAAGTCACCGCCCATACGATCGTTACGTGTGTGGATGAGGGCGCCGGGACCCTCATGACGGTGCGGCAGGAATACGATAGCTACGACGAGGACTTCCTGGGCGCTGCCGAGGGGGCACCGGAGGGCTGGCGCACCACGCTCGACAAGCTGGAACAGGAAGTTGCGCGCATGAGGCCGGCCGAGCAACGTTCCGTTGGGCACGGCGGGTTCTCGATTGAGCGGGTTTACGACGCGGCGCCGGCCGCGGTGTTTCATGCGTTGTCGGACAAGGCGGCCAAGGCGCGCTGGTTTACCGGCGGCGATAGTTACACGGTGCTGGCGCGCGAAATGGATTTTCGTCCGGGTGGGCGGGAGACCGTGGCGGGGCGCTGGGCAAGCGGCATGGTGACCCGGTTCGAGGCAACCTATTTTGATATCATTCCGAATGAGCGGATTGTGTATGCTTATGAAATGCGGCTCGACGACCGCAAGATTTCGGTGTCGCTGGCGACGATGCAACTGAAGCCGGCGGGCCTCGGCACGCGCCTGGTCGTTACCGAACATGGCGCGTTCCTGGATGGATATGACGACGCGGGATCGCGGGAGCATGGCACCGGCGATCTGCTGGATCGACTGGGCGCGTCGCTGCTGGTCTGACGGGGGCATTGGCGACAAGATTAAGCAAGGCCAGGGTTCTGGTTTTTTTGCTTGACCTAGCGTAAGCAGCTGCTTACGGTAAGCTATGACTTACGCAACAGCCTTCGCGGCGTTGGCTGATCCGTCGCGGCGGATGGTGTTCGAGCATTTGCGGGCGGGGCCGAGTTCGGTGGGCGACCTGGCGCGGCGTGTGCCGGTGAGCCGGCCGGCGGTGTCGCAGCACTTAAAAGTGCTGAAGGAGGCTGGGTTGGTGACCGACAGGGCGGATGGCACCCGCCGGGTCTACAGCATCGATCCGCACGGTCTGGCCGAAGTGCGGGCCTGGCTGGACCAGTTCTGGGATGAAGCGCTGGCGGCTTTTCAGGCGGAGGCCGAGCGCACGGCAATAGCGGGAAAGGAGGGGACGCCATGAGCACGCCCAAAACGATCACCATCGCGCCGGTGCGCAAGCAGGTTCGCGTGAAGGCGGGTCAGGCGCACGCGTTCGAGGTATTTACCGCCAGGCTGGGGCAATGGTGGCCGCGGCGCGGCACGATCGGCAAGGCGCCGCTGAAGAATGTTGTGCTGGAGCTGCGATTGGGTGGGCGCTGGTATGAGGACAGCGAGGACGGCTCGCAGGCGGATGTGGGCCGCGTGCGGCTGTGGGACCCGCCGAACCGTTTCGTGATCAGCTGGGAAATCAACCATCACTGGAAGCCCGACACGACCGTGGCATCCGAGGTTGAGGTGCGGTTCGTGGCGGATGGGCTCGATGCGACGATCGTCGAGTTGGAGCATCGCGATTTCGAAAGTCTGGGCGCCGAGGGCGGGGCTTCGATGCGCCGCGATGTCGATGGCGGCTGGCCGGCTATCCTGGATGCGTTCCGCCAGGCGGCGGAAGGCTGAGGCCAGGGCAACATACCATTAAGAACCGGGGAAAGGGTCTGCTAGCATGACGATCGAGCTTTACGTGTTTCCGCCAAGCCCGCGTGCCTTCAAGGCGATGTCGGTTGCCAATCATCTCGGCCTGGACTGGACGATGCATGAGGTCGATCCACGCAGCGGCAACATGCGCACGCCGGACTACGTGCTGCTCAATCCGAACATGCGCATGCCGACGGTGCGGCATGGGGATTTTGTGTTGTGGGAGGCCAACGCGATTTGCCAGTATTTGGCATCGCTGCGGCCCGATGCTGGACTGTTGCCGGCGGACGAGCTTGGACGACTTGACGTGACGCGCTGGCAATTCTGGGATTTGGCGCACTGGGAGCAGGCGTGCATGCCGTTCATGCTGGAGAACGTGGTCAAGCCGGGGTTCCTCGGCATTACCGAGCGCGACGAGGCGGCACTTGCGAAGGGCGCGGAACTGTTCCACCGCGCGGCGTCGGTGCTCGATGGGCAGCTGGCGCGCCGCCGTTACGTAACGGGTGACAGACTGACGCTGGCCGATTTCTCGCTTGGCGCGGCGCTGATCTACGCCGGCGCGGCGCAATTGCCGCTGGAGCCGTATGGCGAAATTCGGCGATGGTACGCAGAACTCAGCGTGCTGCCAGCGTGGCAGCAGACGGTAGGGATGGCAATGGCGCCACAGCAGGTCGCCGCGTGAGCGGGGCGCTTCGACCGGAAACGAAGGCCAAATTAACAAAAGTTTTTTGGTTTTTTTCAAAAAGGAACAAGTAGAAAGCGCTTCTTTTTGAAAAAAGAAGCAAAAACTTTGGATAATTGTTTCCTCGTGCGCCGACGTTGGTTGGAGAGGCGCTGGTGGGCGCCTCTCCCCCATTTCGTGACTATTTTACGAACGATGCGCCTTCCAGCGAGGTAAAGCACTGGGCGTTGCTGAACGCTGTCTCGGCCTGCACGGACACAACGCCGTTGGGCGAGATGTTCAGGCGGCCGTTGGTGGCGTTGCACATGTCGACCGGAATATAGACGTTGGTCGTCGGGCGATATGCGGCGGGCAGCACGAACGGCAGGGTGTTGGTTCCCGCCGTTACCATGGCGCCCTGGAAATGCACCGCGCCGGCGATCGTTTTAACGGCGGGGACGGCGGTGCCGTACGGGCTGTTCAACCAGCCGTGCTTCAGCTTCAGCGGCTTGAACGCGGCAAGGCCGAACGACGCGCCGTCCAGCGACGTAAAGCATTGCGCATCGGAAAAATTGTTCTCGGCCTGCACGGTGACGTCGCCGGTCGGCTGAATGATCAGACGGCCTTTTGCCGCGTTGCACAGGTCGACCGGCACGTACACGTTGGTCGAGGGGCGCACGCCTACGGGCAACACGAATGGCTCGGTATTGGTTCCGCTGGTTTCAATGGAACCCTTGAGGCGTACTATTCCGCTAATCAGGCGCACGGCCGGCGCACTGGTGGAGAAACCCGCGCCGGTCCAGCCATTGATCAGCGTCAGGTTGGTGTAGCCGCTGGTGTTCTTGGCGTAGGTGACGCTGTCCAGCGAGGTAAAGCACTGGGCGTTGGCGAACGAGGTTTCGGCCTGCACCGTAACGGTGCCCGAGTGCGAGATGAACAGGCGCCCGTTGGTCGCGCCGCACAGGTCGACGGGAACATAGACGTCGGTTGCAGGCCGGAACGACGTGGGCAGCACGAACGGAACGGGGTTGGTGCCGGAGGTGGCGATGGCGCCCTTGAGATGCACGGTATTGCTGAGCGTCTCGGCGGCGGCGGGGCTGGTGGAGAACGGTGCGTTTGTCCAGCCGTTGATCAGCGTCAGTGCGGTCGGCGAAGGTGTTTCGGTGGCGGCAGCCGCACCGGCGAACAAGGTCGCGAAAAGGCCGGCGCCGGCAAAACCGAACGCCGTGGCGAATGGAAATTTCTTCACTGTAAAGTCTCCTGTCATTGATCGAAGTTTTGTGCTCGCCGGAGTAACGCGAACGTCGCGGCGCCCTCCGTGGCACGGCCGGTGATTAATCGTTCTCGCGCGGGCAGGTCGTGCCGATATGTGCAAATCATGCCCCACTGCGTGCAAAACTGCTCGGTGTCACGCGGGTCGGTTGTGGGGCGGGAAGTGGCGGAAGGCCAGGGCTCTGCCCTGGACCCGCTGGGGCTGGAAGCCCCAGACCCCCGCTATTGGGGGGAGACGGCGAAGCCTGAAAACCATGTCGGCTCATCGCTTTGCCGGGGAATGACGTAAAGCCGCGCAGCGCTATTGGGG
>JAATGE010000159.1 GCA_015654825.1 Rhodospirillales bacterium | reverse complement strand
TGCACCACGGGGGTGGACAACTCCATCATCTCGCGCTGCTGCCGCTGGATGAGCTCCTCGCGGCTTTTCACGAAGGCTCCCGTCGTGAACAACCCCAACTTATCCAGCAGATCGGTAGTCGCCCATATCTCATCGGCAAATCCCTGCACATCCCCACCCAGTTCTGCCCGCAGTCGAGCAAAGAGCGGCTGCTTGAGCGAGAAGACAAAAGTCGCGGTCTCCGCGGGACTGAACCCTTGCTGGGCGCGCGAGCGTGACAATGTAGTCAGGAAGTCCCGCACCGCAGCCCAACTTGACCCGTCGATCTGCGTGCTGCCGCTCTCGGTCGCGCCCTGCAACAGCGCGAGCAGCTCACGGGATTGGTCCCGCAGCTCGCCCTCCTTGATGAGGTCGGAGCGTAAAGTGGTAGCGCTTAACTGGCTCTGAACCCAGTCGGCGAGTATTTCTTTCTGCGATTGCGCAATGATCTTGCGGAGTGTCTGACCGGCGGCTGGCATGCTCGGCTCTCCTTGGGGTATTCGTTAGTAGGAATGGTTAGCCGAAGGCGCGCTAGCCTACAGAATGAGGAAAGGAAGGAGAAGTGGCGGGAAGTCCCTGACGTGTTGAGCGTCAGCGAGACAGGAAGGCGCTGAGAGCCCCGGTAAGCTCCGCTCGACTCCCCCTCCCTAAGGCGCCTGCGGCGGAGCCGCCTCTTGGGCAATGTTGACACCCTCAGCTAGATCCAGACGCGTGCGCCACGGATCGGTGCCAACAACCGGACCCGCGTTGGTGAAATCCGTGAGTGTGTCGGTTTTGGCATCGTACGCCGGCCAGACCGGCTTCCCGGGCACCTCGGGCTTGCCGCTCTTGGCGAATGCCACCCAGTAAGCGTGCATCGTGTGCGCCGCTGCGGCGTCCTGCGCGGTGAGGGAATTACCATAATGTGCCGCCACCGTGTCGAACGCGTATGGAATGTCAGACGCGTGCGTGGCTCCGGCCCATTGTTGGCGCAGCGATTCGGCTACATACGAAAATCGGTACTCGTACACAGCTTGTCCGCGGGCGGCCAGCGCGCGGGCGACGTAGCGAGCGGGCTCGCCCATCACCTGGTCGGCGCCCATGCGAAAAGCCAACTTTCTGACATCGTCGTCACTTTTCACGTCGTACACGGTGCGCGCCTTGCCGGCATTTTCCCCGAACTGCGCCAGCAGCTCCTCGACCGTGCCGCCCTTCATGAAGCCGATGTCGAGACTATTGGCGCCCACCATGAACGACACCCGGGCGGCTTTACCCTCGGCATAGGCCTTCGTGGGGTCGACAGGCATGCTCCGACCATCCAACACCGGACCGCCGACGTAGGTCGCCGCGGCGGCCCCCATGGTCGCCATGTTGAGGTTGTGCAACACTGCTTCCGCGGGAAGCGCGCGCAGCATTTTTAGCGCCTGCGCATCGGTCGCCTCGATCCCGGCACCCTGCGCGAAAGCGACACCGATGGTCTCCGCGGAGTCCGGCCCGCCCGTAAGACGACGACCGCGCATCAGGTTGGTCCGGCCACCGCCCGACTGCACGATCGCTTTTTGAAACAGCCCGGCGGCCAGGGGCGAAGTCATGAGAACGTGAATCGACATGCCGCCGGCGGATTCACCACAGAGCGTGACATTGTTGGGATCGCCGCCGAACGCGGCGATATTGCGGCGGACCCAACCGAGGGCGGCGATCTGGTCCATGATGGCGTAGTTGGCGAGCGGTCCGCCGGCCTGCTCGGCCGACAAGGCCGGATGCGCGAAGAATCCGAACCGTCCCAACCGATAGTTGAAACTGACGAAAATAACTCCGTCCCTCGCGAACGGACTGCCGTCGTAGACGGCCGGCGAGCTGCCGCCGTTCACGAAGCCGCCCCCGTAAATCCACACCAACACCGGCAGCTTCTTGCGCGCCGGGTGCGCGGGCCGCCAGACATTCAGATAAAGGCAATCTTCCGCCGGCTTCACGCTCAGGGGCGCATCGTCACCCGGAAACGGGATCTGCATGCAATCAGCGCCGTAGGTCGCGGCCTCTAGCACGCCATGCCACGTTGCCGCGGGCTGCGGCGGCTTCTAGCGTAACGCGCCGACGGGCGGCAATGCGAAGGGAATGCCCTTGAAAGAGGTGACATCCCCGTCGATCTGCCCCTGCAGCTTGCCAGTGTCGACGGTGACCCGGGTGGTTGGTCCTGCCGCCGACGCCGCGACCACGGTGCCAGCAGCCAGCCAGCCGAACAGCAGTACGAGGCAGCAGCGTCCAGGGTTTTTATTCATCACTTCCATCCAGCATAGTCCACCACGCGAACCCGGCAGACAGTTGTGCGTGCCCTTCTGGCCGCAACCTCCGGAAACTACGCTATATTTAGTGTGATATAGCGCCGTTCTTCGTTTCGGACAAGGGGACTCACGATCATGATTCGACATTCGGCCATTGTGCTGGCCGCGCTGGTGTGCGCGACGCCCGCGTTAGGCGCAGACGCCAACGCAGGCAAGAACTACTTTCACCAACAATGCGCGCTTTGCCACAGTGCCCAGCCAGGCGATAACGGCGGTGCACAAGGCCCTAACCTGAACGGGGTCCTCGGACGCCACGCCGCGAGCGATCCGCAGTTCGGCTATACGAAGGCGATGCAGGTCTCGAACCTCACCTGGGACTCCGCAACGCTGAACCGCTTT
>JAATGE010000244.1 GCA_015654825.1 Rhodospirillales bacterium | reverse complement strand
CTGGTCAGCGAACGGAACAAGGCGGCGGCCTGTTCGTGGCGGCCGTGCGCCGCCTCCCACCGCGCCATTTCGAAATCCAGCGCCGGGCCGCGGCCGGCCTGGGCCGCGCGGCGCAGCAGCGGCGTCGCGTCATCGACGCGGCCCTGGTCCAGCAGCAATCCGGCCATGTCGACCAGCACGGCAACCCCGCCGCCGGCGCGCTCCGCGGCCTGCAGCATGGCGGCGGCGTTCTGCTGATCCCCGATGCGGCGGCGCAGGCGGCTCCAGCCCATCAACAGGGCGGGATCGGCGGCGGAGGGGTTGTGCAGGGCGCGATAGATGGCGTCGGCGCCGGCCAGGTCGCCTTCTGCCTCGCGCGCGCGGGCGGAGCTCAATGTGGCGGAGCTCAAAGTAGCGGAGCTCAAAGTAGCGGAGCTCAAAGTGGCGGAGCTCAGGGTGAGAGCGGCTTTCGGGGTGAGGGTATCGGACATTGGCGGGGTCCATAGGCCGCTCGCCGCGAGAAGGCCAGGGGTCCGCAATTCATATGAATTTCAGGAGTTTTCATTTCGTGAACGGCGGACCCGGGCCTATCGCCGCGCAACCGCGGGTCCGCTGCCGTTCCGGAGTATTCGATGCGCCGATTTTCCTTGTTTGTCCGTGTGGCGTGCGCCGCCGTCGCCCTCGCCGGGCCTGCACAGGCAGCGTTCGCCGGCGGCCACCTGGTTTACAAATTCACGCTGCCGCCCGGCGGCAGCAAGACGATCGCGCTGCCGGTGGTGCAGGCGCCGGTGCGCCTGGCCGCGTCGCTGAGCTTCGAAACCAATGGCGTGGTGAATTCGAGCGAGCTGGTCAGCGCTGTGGTCAATCAGGATCCGGCCGGCCAGGTGACTTGGGTCGCCACCAACGCGGACGGCTCGCGCGCCGCGGGCAGCACGCCGGGTGCCACGCGGGTCGCGTCGTTCCGAAGCGGCGGCACGGCGGTGACCGCAGCGGCGGGCGACGGGCGAACGCGCGGATCTTTGGCGTTCAGCCAGGGGGCGAGTGAGCGTGGGGTTCCGGGGACTTACTGGGTCGTGCTGACGTATTGAAGGTGAAAGGCCAGGGCTCTGCCCTGGACCCGTCACGCCCGAGGCGTGCTACGCACGACGGGGCCTGAGGCCCCAGACCCCCGTTATTACGTCACGGTGGGAACGGCGAAGCCTGTACCGGACACGATTTTTCTGGCTTCGCCGTTCCCCCCAGTGAATGGGGTCTGGGGCCTACGGCCCCAGCGGGGTCCAGGGGCAGAGCCCCTGGCCTTGCTTCGCCCTGCTTCCCGTGCCCGGATACCGCCGGTCTCGGAGGCACCCACACTGTTCACCCCCATTTTGCGCGCCGTCGGGCAGCTCGACGATCCGGCCCTGCTGCTGGTGCTGCTGCAAAGCATCGCGCTGTCGGCGCTCTGCTTCGCCGGGCTG
The DNA here is from genome assembly GCA_015654825.1 of Rhodospirillales bacterium. GTDB lineage: Bacteria > Pseudomonadota > Alphaproteobacteria > Acetobacterales > Acetobacteraceae > CAJCIS01. Next base: position 2,212 of record JAATGE010000244.1, on the reverse strand, counting down.
GCCGCCGGCGGCGTCTGGCTGGTGCATCACTGGCTCGCCGATCAGGGCACGATCGGCGTGGTGGCCAGCGCGCTTGGCGGCGTGCTGGCGCTGATCGGCGCGTTGTGGCTGTTCGTGCCGATCGCCGTGGTGATCGCCGGGCTGTACCTGGAGCCGGTGTGCCGCGCCGTGGAGCGCCGCTGGTATCCCGCCTTGCCGCCGGCGGTTGGGGCCAGCGTGCTGAGCCAGGGCTTTGCCGGGCTGGCAATTGGCCTGCGCGTGGCGCTGCTTTCGATCGTCAGCCTGGTGCTGTCGATCTTCATCCCCGGGCCCGGGCACGTGCTGGGCTGGCTGATTACCGCCTGGGCGCTTGGGCGCGGCATGTTCGCGGCGGTGGCGATGCGGCGGATGAGCCGGCGCGATGCCGACCTGCTGTACTACCGCCGTCGCGGCGCGGTGCTGGTGCAGGGTGCGGCGCTGGCGCTGGGCGGCACCGTGCCGCTGCTGAACCTGCTGCTGCCGGTTCTGGGACCCGCCGCCATGGTGCACCTGGTGAGCGGCCGCGAGCCTTGAGCGGCGTTCCCATTAAAGTGAGGAGTTCAACCAGAGGAATTGCCCCTGGTCACAAAAACGAAACCTGGGATAATCAACAGCGTCGCGGGGTGTTCGTGCCACGCTCCGCATGTTAGCCCGCTTGCCCTTACTTGCTGATCCGCCACCTCTCACCGCGTGCGTTGGCCGCGCACCATTTCCGAAAGGAAGGCACCGGTGTTCAAGTTCTTCAAAGCAGACGAGGAGCCCGCAATGGCAGACATGCCGGCCACGCCAGCCAGACAGGATGCCGCGGATAACGGCCTCGGCGTGCCCCCCTTCCGCCCGGCCCATGGCCCGCAAGGCCACACTCAGGGTCATTCTCAAGGCGTCGTCAGCGTGACGCCGATTGCGGCCAATGCCGCCAAGGAGGCCCCGATGGCCCGACCACCCTATGCCACCCCACCTGGGAACCCGCCCATGCCAACCTCCGCCACCACACCGCGCCCCGTGGGCCCGGTCGCTACCCGCCCGCTGAACCGCGACACCCACGAACGCCGCACCCTCGTCGTCGGGCGCGGCATCAGCGTGCAAGGCACGGTGACCGATGCCGAACGCCTCGTCGTCGAGGGCCAGGTCGAGGCCTCGATGATCCATGCGACGGAACTGGCGGTCTCGCCGGGCGGCGTGTTCAAGGGCGAGGTCGAGGTCGAGGACGCGGAAATCGCCGGCACCCTGGACGGCACCGTCACGGCGCGCGGCAATCTCAGCGTGCGCTCCACCGGCGTGGTGCTGGGCACGGCACGGTGCCGGCGCCTGCAGGTCGAGGATGGCGGGCAGATTACCGGGCGCATCGAAATGATAACCGAGGCCAAGCCTAAGCCGGTTGAGCAGAAGGTGCATGCGGAGGCGTAGGTAAAGTCAGGCTGGGGGGACGAAGCCGTCCCCCCAGGCCCCCGGCGTTACTTTGGCCTACCTTGCCTTCGGCGTACCTCTTGCCCATAACAAGGGGACCAATGTGGTACGGTATGGCACATGTTTATCGAGACTGAGGGCACACCCAATCCGGCTACGCTGAAGTTCCTGCCGGGCATGCCGGTCATGGGACAAAGCACGGCGGATTTCGCGGCGGCCGACGCCGCCGCGCGCAGCCCACTTGCGCAGGGGCTGTTCGCACTGCCCGGCGTGGCGCGTGTGTTCCTCGGCGGCGACTTCATTACCGTGACGAAAACCGACGCCGTTGCGTGGCCGGCGCTGAAGCCGCAGGTGCTCGGCGCGATCATGGAACATTTCGTCGCAGGGCGCCCGGTCATGGACGGCGCCGCCGATGCGGTGACCGAGGAAGCGATCGCGCCGGAGGACGAGGAGATCGTCGCGCAGATCAAGGAATTGCTGGACACGCGGGTGCGCCCGGCCGTCGCCAGCGACGGCGGGGACATCGTGTTCAAAGGCTATCGCGACGGCATCGTGCGCCTGCACATGCAAGGCGCGTGCAGCGGCTGCCCCTCCAGCCGGGCGACGCTGAAACACGGCATCGAGAATATGCTGCGCCACTATGTGCCGGAGGTGATCGGGGTGGAGCAGGTGGAGATTTAAGAAGGCCAGGGGCTCTGCCCCTGGACCCCGCTGGGGCCGTAGGCCCCAGACCCCCGATAGCGCTGCGCGGCTTTTTGTCGTTCCCCGGCGAAGCAGTACCCGAAAT
>JAATGE010000351.1 GCA_015654825.1 Rhodospirillales bacterium | reverse complement strand
GGTACAGAAGATTCCCGCCGCGCAGCGCTAACGACAGCGGCGGCACGCCGTCGGGGGTCCAGGGGGCGGAGCCCCTTGGTCGGCGAAGCCATTAAAACCCAACCCATTGATTTCGTTCTATAATCCTTATCTTCGCGCGTATGGGGCTCGGCCCCTGGACCAAGCTGGACCAAGCTGGGGCCAGTAGGCCCCAGACCCCGTTCATTAGGGGGAACGGCGAAGCCAGAAAATGCCGTGCCTGTACTGGCTTCGCCGGGGAGACGATGAAAAACCACGCGGCGTTATATGGGGTCTCTGGACTTGCCCCCGTCGTGCGCAGCACGCCTGCCGCGTGACGGGTCGAGGGCAGAGCCCTGGCCTTTTAGCGCCCATGGGGCTCTGCAGCCGATGCCAGGCTCGGAACAGATTAAATGGGGTCTGGGGCCTACTGGCCCCAGCGGGTCCAGGGCAGAGCCCTGGCCTTCCAACCTTGGTTTCTTGTTGCCATGGCCCCGATTTACTAATCCAAGCTCTTATGGGGCTCTGCCGCTGGCGCTGCGCGGCTTTTCATCGTCGTCCGCGCTAATCAAGTACCGGCTACTCACAGCGCCAGCATGAAAAGGCTGCCTTTGTTCGCGGTTCCGAAACCGTAGGTAACGCCGTAAATTGCACCGTTGAACAGCGCCATGCCGCCGGCCACCGCATTGCCACCGAACTGCACTGGAAAGCTGTACAAGGTCGTCTCGACACCGGTCACCGGATCGATCGAGAATATGGAGCCGCCAAAGCTGGTGTTGTCGACCGTTGCGCCTTCGGTTGAGCCATAGAAAAGTCCCTGATAATACACCATGGCGCCGTTAGGCCAAGCGCCGTCCTGCTTGCCCTCGAATGTGTAGAGGGTCCTGAGCCGGCCACTGGCCAGTCTGAGCCTGAAAATTTCGCCCTGCTGCCCGCCCGGGGACGGAGCCGACGGCAGACTTGCGGAGTAGAGCGCACCTTTCCTATAGGCCAGACCGCCCACCGGGCGCTGGCCGGCGGAGCCGGCGAAATCGTACACATCCGTCGTGACGGCACCAGATGCCGGATCGAAGCTGAATATCGTGCCGCCTTCGCCGGCGCCTCCGAGCGCTGTGGTGCCGTAGAAAATTCCATGCACGAACAACAGATTTCCAACTATTTCGGCGCCGTCCTTGCCGCTGAATCGGTGCACGGTCGACGCGGCGCCGTTATCCCGGTCGATCGAAATGAGGTAGGAGATGTTACTGGTGGCGCCCACGCTGGCACCGAACAGCCGGCCCTTGAAATAGCCGAGGTCCACGACCGGGTATTGGCCGTCGGCCCCGCCGGCAAAACTGTAAATCACTCGTTCCGCGCCGTTCTTCGGATTAACTACGTAGATCGCGCCGAGATCGTTGGCCCCGCCAAGCGTACTGCCACCGTACAGCCTGCCATTGACCGGGGTCAGCGCGGTCGTCGGGGCCGCCGCGTCCGGGCTGCCCGCGAAACGGTGCAGTGTCGTCAGCGTTGCCGTCGCCGGGTCGAATTTGAACACGGTGCCGTGGCCCGCGCCGCCGCTGTCGGTAACTCCATAGAGCGCGCCGCCGAGTACCACCACGCCCCGCTGCGGATTGCCGCCGTCGGCACCGCCGGTGAAACTGTACAAGGTCGTGAACGTCGCCGCGGAAGCGGCGGGCGGCAGATAGAAACTCGCCGCAACAATCCCCGCGCGTGCCGCATGCCACATGAGGACCATGGGCGCCTCCCTCCGTTCTTGCTTACGACCACGAAAGACACCGGAAACCGGCGTGGCGTGCCGGCGGCCGCGCCGCGCTCGCGAACAAGACGTCGGATGAAGACGGTACCAAGCGCGTTTTGCGCAACACTACGCGCACGGTTCAGCTTGTCAAGGAATTGCCCGCTTTTAAGGCAGAAAACCGCCCGATGAAGCTGAAGTGAGCAAAAACTGCGGGCATGGCCCCCGCTGGAGGCAGGCGGCCGGCGCCGCCTGCCCGCCTAGTCTCAATCGGCCACCACCTGGATCTTGCCCATCATGCCGTTATCCTCGTGCTCCAGGATATGGCAGTGGAACACGAACTCGCCGATATCGGCCGTGGTAAACGTCATGCGCAGCTTGACCCAGCCCGGCGCGCCCGGTTGCCCGCTGCCGATATCGCCGACCAGCGGTGCCGCCGGCAGATTGATCACATCGAGCAACGGCTGCAGGTCCGGGTTCGTGCTCGGCACCGTCACGTCGCGGAAATGAACCTGGTGCATGTGGAACGCATGGATTTCCAGCGTCGAGTTCTCCACCAGCCATTCCTCGGTCACGCTCTGCTGGCCGTGCAAATGCACGATCACCTGCGGCGCGGCATTGTGGCCGTTGAATGGCGTCACCACGGTGCGCTTCGGGTTGACCTCGCCGTCGTCGGAGGCAACCTCGGTCAGAAAGAAATCGGTCTGGCCCGGGTCGTAATCGGAGATTGTCGGCGTGCCCTTCAGCCATTTGGTCACCCCATAGGTGAACTGGCGGCCGTATTCGGAGAACACGAAGGTGCGATGCACGCTGGCGGTCGCGCCGAGCGTCGAAAGATACGGCTGCAGGGAAGGCGTATTTTCCAGCAGGTCGCTGTCATCGGCGACGCCCGGATCGACCGGCGTCCCGGCGGAGGTCAGCATCAGCAGGCGGCGCGCCGGGTAGGCGTTGCCACCGCAGCCCGGGGCCACCTGATCGCTTTGCAGATAAAGCGTCGCGCCGACCGGCGGGGCGTGCACGACGAACTCCACCCGCGAGGCGGGCGGAACGATAAACGGGGTGTGGGAGACGTCGAAATAGCCAAAATGCCGGTTGCCCTGCGCGTCGGCCAGGCCGACGCCGTCGCGCGCGAACACTTCCAGCTTCTGCACGGTCTGCACGCCGTTCTGCACCAGCACGAGTTTCGGTGCGACGAACGAATTGGCGGAGGCATTGACCAGCCTAAAGATCTGCCGCTGGCCCGGCTGCATCGTCTTGGTCAGCAATTCGCCGTCGGGCGGAAAACCGCTCTGGCTTTCCGGCACCGGCGCGCCGTTCAGCAGCAGCGTCCATAGTTCCACGCCGCCATTGCTGTTGGAGGCGCCGTACGCGCACTCGCCGGCCTGGTCCACCTGATCGATGCGCGGATCGAGTGTCGGGCCGAGCCCGGCGATCGATACGGGAGCGGCCGTTGCCGCGGCGCGTGCGGCCGCCTCCCTCGCCGCCTGCGCATTGTCCTGCCGCCTGGTCGATGTCGGGTGCACCCGCACATCGCAGTTGGGGCCGACGAGGCAGGCGGTGTTGGGCGTGTCGGTGACGAGCAGCACTTCGTCGCTGACGCCGATCGAACTGCGCCAGGCGTCGCCCTGGTCCTCGACGACGATGGCGCCGACGAGGCCCATTTGCGTCTGATGTTCGGCCTGGCCGTGGCGGTGCGTATGGTACCAATAGACGCCCGCGGGATGATCGGCGGGCAGCTTGTAAGTATAGGTCAGTGTGTTCGGTGCGGCCTGGCAGGGCTGCAACGGCGCGATCTTGCCGCGCCAGTTGGCCGGGTAGATCGCAGTGCTCAGCACCTCGTCGCTGCACGGTTGCGGCGAAACGAACAGGCCGTGCACGTGCAGATTGGAGGTGCCGTCCGCGGTGTGGGCTTCGTTGGCCTCGAGTGGATAGAAAGTGCCGTCGGGGCCGGGCGCCTCGGGAAACACCGGCTTTGGCAGGCAAAGACCCTCGCCGCCAAAACTGTCGATCGGGCAATTGAAATTCCGTGCGGCCCCCTGATCGGTGTCGTGCAGCGTATTGGCGATCCTGATCGACAGGGTGTGGCCGACGCCGACGCGCAGTACGGGCGCCTCGGGTAGCCCGGTGGCGGCAAAGCACAGGCGGTCTGTATCCGGATCGTATCCAATTTTGAAATTGACGTGAGTATCCTTGCCGTCACCGATGGAGCTCAGCGTATGATAGTTCGTTGGCGCGGCCGCGCATTTGGCGACCGGAGCCGGCGGCACGCCGGACCACGCGTCCGTCCAACCGGCCTGGCCGGTGGCAAACGAGCAGATCCTGCCCCAGATCCCATCGGCCGGCACTTCGCCGGTCGAGCCTGCCAGTGGCGTAACCACCAGCACAGCGGCGGAAGCGGCAAGAATCCTGCGGGAAAGCATGATGAAACTCCAGACGGTTCAGTATTCAACAGGCACGTCGAACGAAGCAAAGGGAGCGTGTGTCGCCACACGCCCCCCTTGTCCAGTCGGTCATTGTCCAGTCGGTCGGCTGCCTATTTCGCGGCCTGCGAGAAGTCGAAGTAGCTCGTCAGGTCGTCGATCGCCGGCATGTTGGTCGGCACGTACGGGTTGGCCTTGGTCGTCGTCGGGTTGGGCAGGTTGTCACGCGTGTACGAGTAGATCGGGCTAAGGCTCCAGTTCTTCTCCACGAACTTGATGAAGGAGGCATGGTCGCCGTAGCTGTGCACCACACCCACGCCCTTCGAGTACGGGGAGACCACGAGCATCGGAATGCGCGTGCCGTCGCCGAAATAGTCCAGCGTCTGCTCGAAGCCGGAATCGTAGTACCCACCGCCTTCGTCGTTCGTAATGAACACCGCGGTGTTCGCCCACAGCGTCGGGTTGGCCTGCAGCAGGTCGACGATCTTCTTCACGTACGCCTCGAAGATATCATACTTCGAAGAGGCCGGATGGCCGTCGTTGAAGGCGCCCGGCTTCACATACGACACCGCCGGCAGCACGCCCGCCTGCAGGTCGGCGTAAAGCGAGGTGGTGTCCTTGAGGTTGGCCTCGCGCTTCTTCGCGTTGGTCATGATGTAGGACTGGTACAGGAACGGATTGCAGATGTTGCAATAGACCGCGCCGAGCGCCGTATGCTTGACGAACGCGTCCCATTGTTCGCCGTAGTAGGTCCAGCTCACGCCGGCCTTGTCGAGCACGTT
>JAATGE010000537.1 GCA_015654825.1 Rhodospirillales bacterium | reverse complement strand
GGCGTGCTGCGCACGACGGGGACAAGTCCCCAGACCCCATTAATAAAGAATCGTTAGCGGAAACGGCGAAGCCAGAAAAATCCATGACATTTACAGGCTTCGCCCAAAAGCCAAGGAGAAGCCGCGCAGCGCTAATCGGGGGTCTGGGGCCTACTGGCCCCAGCGGGTCCAGGGCAGAGCCCTGGCCTTAACTAATTGTATCGAACCTTCAGTTTCCTGGCGCCAGAGCTTTGACTTCCTTATCCTAGCGCATATGGGGCAGAGCCCCTGGTCGTACCTACATCGACCTCAACCTATCATGCGCTAATCTCCGGCTTGATCCAGGGGCAGAGCCCCTGGCCTTCTTCCTGTCACTTCCTTAACCCTCGCCAAATAAGTCCGCCCAATCCGCAATGCCCGCCCATCCTTCAGCACCGCCTCCCAAACCCCGGCCCCGTCATGCCGCAGCCGCGCGATGCGGCTCCGCGGCACGATAGTCGAGCGATGCAGCCGCAGGAACTGTTCCGGATCGAGCCGGTTCTCCAATTCAGTAATGGTCGTGTGCAGCAGGTAGGATCGCGACCCGATATGCAGCCGCATATAATCCCGTTCCGCCTCGATCAGGTCGATATCGGCGGCGGCGATGCGGATGATTTCCGCCCGGTGCGGCACCCAGAATTCAGTGGTGAACGGTGAAGCGGCCGCGGTCGGGGCCTGCGGCGCCGCAAGCTGTGCGCGCACGCGCGTCACCGCCCGTTCCAGCCGCTCCAGCGCCACCGGCTTCAGCAGATAATCCGTAGCGGCAACATCGAAGGCGGCCACGGCGAATTCGTCGAACGCGGTAATGAAGATGATTGCCGGCCGCGCCGGGGCGGAGGCCAGCGCCCGCGCCACCGCCATGCCGTCGAGCCCCGGCATCGAAATATCAAGCAGGATCAGGTCCGGTGCCAGCGCGGCGATCAGCCGCAACGCCGCCCGCCCGTCGCCCGCGGTGCCGACAAGATGCAGATTGCTGAGCCGCGCGCACAGGATCTGCAGACGTTCCACGGCCAGCGGTTCGTCATCCACGATCAACGTGCGCAGCATAGCCGGTGCGGTCATGCGGTCCGGATAGGCTAAAGCTGCAGCGGCATGTACAGATCGACGCAAAAACCGCCCTCCGCGCGCGGGCCGGCCGTGCAGCCGGCCGCGGTACCGAAACGCGTCAGCAGGCGCGCGCACACGTTGCGCAACCCGACCCCGTGCCCGGCGGTGCAAGGTTCCGCCGCCGCACCGTCGTCGCTGACCTGGATATGCAGCCTGTCCCCCTCCGCCCTGGCGCTGATCGCGATCGTCACCGGCCGCGTCGTTCGCGCCACGCCGTATTTGATCGCGTTCTCCACCAGCGGCTGCAGCAGCAGGTTGGGAATATGTGCGCCCTGCACCGATTCCGGAATATCGAAGGTAACGCGCAGCCGGTCGGGAAATCGCACCTGCTCGATATCGAGGTAGAGCCGCTGCGTACGGATTTCATCCGCGAGCGTCGCGTCTTCCGTGGGGTCCGTGGTGAGCGTGCTGCGCAGAAACGCCGCGAGCGTGCCGATCATCTGCTCGGCCTGTTCCGGATTGCGCCGCATCACCAGCGTCGAAAGCGAGTTCAGCGTGTTGAACAGGAAATGCGGATTGAGCTGGTAGCGCAGGGCACGCAACTCCGCGGACTGCGCCTGCGCGCGATACCGCGCCGCCTGGTCCTCCGCATAATGCGCCTGCGCCGCATTGGAGAACGCGATATAGAGCGAAGCCCACGCAATAATGAAGAAATACCAGTCGGCCGCGGTCGAGACCAGTTCCATCATCAGGGCCTTGTGCATATCCATCGCATACGCGGCCTCCTCCGGAAAGAAAGCGATCGGCGCATAGACATAGAACGCGTAGTAATTGAACGCGGCGTGCGCGAACGCGACCGGCACGCTTGCCGTTAGCGCCACCGCCAGGCGCACCGGCATGGCCGCGCGGTCCACTCTGCGCAGCACCAGGTACAGCCCCGCCGTCAGAACCACGCCGACCAGCACAACGACAATCCGCCGCCCGGCCATCGCAATCTGATGGTCCGCGCCGCTAATGGCCATGCGGACCGTATTGAGCACGAAGTAGAACACCCAGACCCACAGAATGGACAAAACGCCGACCCGGTCATTGTGCGGCGGCGTGGCCAGTTCGGTCAGGTGTTCGGCATCCGTGGTAGCATCCATCGCCACGTTATACGGCGAAATCGTTCGCCTGCGAGCCGGATCGGCGCGGATTGTCGATGGAACAGGGCGGTTTGTCGAAACGGCGCCCGCGGCGCCGGCTGGCGGAAGGCGAAAAAAACGCCGGCGTGGGACCGCGCGCCCACGCCGGCGCGGGCTTAAATTCTACCCAGCACCACCAGGATGACCACCACCAGCAGCACCAAACCGATGCCGCCCGAAGGGTAGTAGCCCCAGCCGGCGCTATACGGCCAGGTCGGCACGGCGCCGATCAGCAGCAGGATCAGCAGAACAAGAAGAATAGTGCCCATGGCGATTGGCCCCTGTGCTCAAGTTGACAGCACCAGAAACGCGCATCGGCCGAAAACGTTGCATCTTGCCGCCAGGGAAACGCATGGCCCGGGGCGTGCCCCAACCCGTAGGGCGGAAACGCGAAGCGTGTTCCGCCGACGCAACTCATCACGCCCGCGAGGCAACCCACTGTCCCAGACGCCGCCGCCGCGCTAGCACCCGCCGGCATGACCCCCCCCACGCCCGACGCGACGCTGCCCGCTACGCTGTTCCGCGACGCGAGGTTTGTGGTCCTGAACAAGCCCGCCGGCCTCGCCGTGCATGCCGGCCCGCGCGGCGGCCCAAGCGTCGAGGACTACTTCCCCGCCCTGTCGCGCCGCCGCAACGGTCCCTGGCTGGCGCACCGCCTGGATGCCGACACCGCCGGTTGCCTGGTGGTCGCCCTGACCAAAACCGCGCTGCTCGCGGCCCAGGCCGAGTTCGCCGCCGGCCGCGCCGAAAAAATCTACTGGGCAGTGGTGCGCGGAGCGCCCGCGGAAGACGCCGGCATCATCGATGCGCCCCTGAAGAAGACCACCACGCCGCAAGGCTGGCGCATGGAAGTCGCTCCCGCCGGGCAGCGGGCCAACAGCGCCTGGCGCGTTCTGGCGCACGGCGACGGCATGTCGTTGCTGGAAGTGCGGCCTCGCACCGGCCGCACCCACCAGGTGCGCGTGCACTGCGCCACGCTCGGCTGCCCGATCCTAGGTGACACCCTCTACGGCGACGGCGAGGGCCCCCTGCAGTTGCTGGCCCGCGCCATCAAGCTACACCTATCCCCGCCCGTCGCCGCCGCAGCCCCGCCGCCACCCCACCTGCAGGTGCTCCTGGACTCCGGCCGATGGCGCCGCACACCGGAACGATAATCAAAAGTTTTTGCTTCTTTTTTCAAAAAGAAGTCTTGTTCTTTTTTGAAAAAAAGCACCAAAAAACTTTTGTTAATTTGGCCGATATTCGCCGCGTGTCGTTGTGAAACTGCTGGTGTTCTGCGATGCTGGATTAGGCGGCGGAATTCGCAAAACGCCTGCCGTACGGGAGATTTGCATGCACGCATTGGTTGCGCGTCCGGCGGGCCTGCTCGCACTGCTGGTCGCTTGGGTCACGTCCGCGATAGCCGCGGTGCCGCCGCCGTTGCCGCACGCCATGGGCCGCCCGCGGCCGCACCCAGCACAAGCCGCTGCCGCGACGTTATTTCGCGGGCCGCCCGGCACCGCCTCGCCCTGGCAGTCGCTCGCGACGACACCGCCGTTCGAGCCGGGAGCCATGCTGCTGCTGACCGACGGCACCGTAATCGTGCAGGATCAGGGGCCCGACCAGAACGGCACCGGCAACTGGTGGCGGCTGACACCCGACAGCTTCGGCAGCTACGTCAACGGCACCTGGAGCCAGATCGCCTCGCTGCCGACCGGCTACGCACCGCTTTATTTCGCCTCCGCCATCCTGCCCGACGGGCGGGTAATCATCGAGGGCGGCGAGTATAATTCCGGCAAAGAGGTCTGGACCAACAAGGGCGCGATCTACGATCCGCTGACCAACAGCTGGACCGCGGTCAAGCACCCGAAAGGCAACGAATGGGTGCGCATCGGCGACGGCCCGGGCACCGTGCTGGCAAACGGCAAATTCATGCTCGGCGCCTCGGGTTATTCCGGCAGCACGTCCGAGGCGCTGCTGAACGCAGCCACATTGAAATGGAAAGCCACCGGCGCCGGCAAGGCGGACGGCAACGGCGAGGAGGGTTGGTCGCTGCTGCCGAACGGCGACCTGCTGACGGTGGACACGACCAATGGCAGCAACACCGAAATCTACAACCCGAAGACCGGTGCCTGGGCCAGCGCCGGTTCTACGCCAGTCGCGCTGATCGACCCGATCGGGGAAGTCGGCCCGCAAATCCTGCGGCCCGACGGCACGGTATTCGCGGTCGGCGCCACCGGCGACAACGCGGTCTACGACACCCACACCGGCACCTGGTCCGTCGCGCCGAGCTTCCCCATGATCGACGGCGGACAGTACGATTCCGCCGACGGCCCGGCCGCGGTGCTACCCAACGGACAAGTGCTGGTGAGCGCCAGTCCCGGCGTCTATCTGACGCCAACACATTTCTGGCTGTTCGACGGCACCCATCTGACGCAGGTCGCCGATCCGCCCAACGCCGCCAACCAGTCGTCGTTCTACGGCTTCATGATGGTGCTGCCGACCGGGCAGGTGCTATTCAACGACCGCAGCGGCGGCATCGAGGTATTCAACGGCACCGGATCCCCGAAAGCGAGCTGGAAGCCGATCATAACGACAGTGCCGACAACGCTGGCGCACGGCGCCAGCTACACCGTTACGGGCAAGCAACTCGGCGGTCTGACGCAGGCTTCGGCCTACGGCGACGATTACCAGAGTGCCACGAACTACCCGCTGGTGCGCATTACCATGACGGCCACAGGGCATGTTTTCTACGCCCGCACCGCCGGCATGACGGCAATGAGCGTAAAACCGAAAGCAAATTCATCGGCGAATTTCACCGTCCCGGCCGGGATCGAAACGGGCGCGGGGACGCTGGTGGTTGTGGCTAACGGCATTGCGTCCGCGCCGGTGGGGGTGACGGTTAATTAGGTGAAGGAAGGCCAGGGCTCTGCCCTGGACCCGCTGGGGCCTGAGGCC
>JAATGE010000520.1 GCA_015654825.1 Rhodospirillales bacterium | reverse complement strand
GGATCCTTGCGCGTCACCAGTGCGCCTGCCGGCGTGTTCAGCCAATCATACAGCCGGGTCAGCAAGAACCGCATCGCGGCACCCTGGGCGAGTACCGGCAGGGCAGCACGTTCCGTCTCCGATAGCGGCCGCACCGCGCCATAGCCTGCCAGCAAGGCCCGGCCGCACGTCGCGTTGAATGCAAAATCAGGCTCGAAGCACCACGCATTCAGGCACACAGCCAGATCGTAGACCAGCAGATCGGTGCAGGCAAAATAGAAATCGATCAGACCCGACAACCGGCCATCGAGGAAAAACACGTTGTCCGGAAACAGATCGGCGTGGATGTGCCCGCGCGGCAGCGCGGACGGCCACGCGGCCAGCACGCGCGCCAATGCCGTATCGAGCTCCGCGGCAAGGCCACTCTGCACCTCGTCTGCCCTGGCCCGGCATTTTTCCAGCAACGGCCCCCACGCAGCCGGCCCAAGCGCATTTGGCCGCACCGGCTGGAAATCCGCGCCCGCCAGGTGCAGCCGCGCCAACGCACCACCGAGCTCCCGACAGTGCGCCACCTGCACCCGCCGCGGCCAAACCCCCGGCAGAAAATTGGTAATCGCCGCGTGCCGGCCGCACAGCATGCGCAGCGCCTCGCCATCGCGGCCGGCAACCGGCAACGGGCAGGCGATACCGCGAGCCGCCAAATGCCGCATCAATCCCAGGAACCAGGGCAGTTCCCGCGGGTCGACGCGTTTTTCGTACAAAGTCAGAATGAAATCGCCTGCCGTGGTGCGCAGCGAATAATTGCTGTTCTCCACGCCCTCGGCGATGCCGCGAAACGCCACCAGCGCACCGATATCGTACTCGGCCAGGAAGGCGGTAAGCTCGTCGTCGGAAACGTCGGTGTAGACGGCCATAAACAGCCTATAGGCGAGACGCTGGCCGCCGGAAAGCAGGGCGAAGTGAAGGGAAGGCCAGGGCTCTGCCCTGGACCCGCTGGGGCCTGAGGCCCCAGACCCCATTCTGTCTGTTCCGGGTATGGCAATGACGCCGAGCCAATAGGCCAGCGTCACAGGACTGCACGATTGGTACAGAAAACTCCCGCCGCGCAGCGCAAACGCAGGCGGCGGCACGCCGCCTCGGGTCCAGGGGGCAGAGCCCCCTGGTCGGCGAAGCCACTAGAATTCAACTCATTGATTTCATTCTATAATCCTTGTCTTAGCGCTTATGGGGCAGAGCCCCTTGCCTTCCTTAGCGCCATAAACCCCAGGCATCCTTGCCCACCGCGCGGCACAGCGGCAGACTGCGCAAATAATACGAATTCCGGGGGGTAGCCGCATGTGCGATCGGTGCGATCGAGCCAGTCCGCTCCTGTCCCGCCGCCGCGCCCTCGGCGGCAGCCTCGCGATGGCCGGAGCCACGTCGCTTGCATCCTGGCGGGCGGCCGCCGCGGTCGGCCCCGGTGCGCCCAACGCAATCGGCCCGTCCGCGGCTCTTGCCCGCATCATGCAGGGCAATGAGCGCTATGCCGCGAATATTTCCGCCAACCGCGACTACTCCGCCGGCCGCGCCGAGCGTGCCGATGCGCAGTATCCGATCGCGGCCGTTGTCGGCTGTGCCGATTCGCGCGTGTCGCCCGAACTGATTTTCGACCAGGGGCCCGGGCAGCTGTTCGTTGTTCGGGTGGCCGGCAATTTCGTCAATGGCGCTGGAATTGCGAGCCTCGAATACGCGGTCAAATATCTCGGCGTGCCGTTGATTGTCGTACTCGGCCATTCCAACTGCGGCGCCATCTCCGCCGCCATCAAGGTATTGGCGGAAGGTGCGACGTTGCCCGGCCGTTTGCTGGATCTGGTCGCCGACCTGAAACCCGGTGTCCAGGCGGCGATCGACCGCAAGCCCGAGAACCTGCTGGCCGCCGCGATCAGCAGCAACGTGACCTACAATGTCGGCCAGTTGCAGGGAGATGAGCCGATCATCTCCGGCACGGTGGCGCGCGGGGAACTCAAGGTCGTCGGCGGCATCTACGATATCGCCACCGGAAAGTTCGGTCTGCTTTAAGCGTGGCGCATCCTGGGGGCTTCACGAAAAGGCCCGGGCTTTGCCCTGGGACCCGTCACGCCGGAGGCCCCAGACCGCGCGCCGCCAAATCCAAAGTCTCGCTACACCGTACAGAAGACTCCCGCCGCGCAGCGAATACGACAGCGGCGGCACGCCGTCGGGGGTCCAGGGGGCAGAGCCCCCTGGTCGGCGAAGCCACTAAATCCAACTCAGTGAGTTCGTAATATACCCTTACCCTCGCGCGCCCGCTCAACCGCGCCGAGGGGCTACGCCGCTTTCGCCATGCCGCGCAGCACGTAATGCAAAATCCCACCGTGCCGGTAGTAGTTTACCTCGTCCAGCGTATCGACGCGGCACGGCACCTGCAGCGTGTCCACCGTCCCGTTGGCGCGGGTGATGGTGAGCGTGAGCTCCATGCGCGGGCGCAACGCTTCCAAACCCAGTACGTCGATCAGTTCGTCGCCGTGCAGATTAAGCGAGCGGCGCGTAATGCCTTCGGGGAACAGCAGCGGCAGCACGCCCATGCCGACCAGGTTGCTGCGGTGGATGCGCTCGAAACTCTCGGCGATCACGGCCTTGATACCGAGCAGCATGGTACCTTTGGCCGCCCAGTCGCGGCTCGAGCCCATGCCGTATTCCTTGCCGCCGAACACCACCAGCGGCGTGCCGGTGGCGGCGTAGCGCATCGCGGCATCATAGATCGGCAGCACATCGCCGCTCGGATAATGCGTGGTGACGCCGCCTTCGGTGCCCGGCGCCATTTCGTTCTTGATACGGATATTGGCGAACGTGCCGCGCATCATGATTTCGTGGTTGCCGCGTCGGCTGCCGTAGCTGTTGAAGTCCTTCTGCCCGACCTGGTGCTGCAGCAGGTATTCGCCGGCGGGGCTCGATTTGCTGATGTTGCCGGCGGGGCTGATGTGGTCGGTGGTGATGTTGTCGCCGAGCAGTGCCAGGATGCGGGCGGCGCGGATGTCGCCCACCGGCGCCGGTTCCGGCGTGATGGTTTCGAAATACGGCGGGTTCTTCACATACGTGCTGCCGCTGCTCCAGCGGTAGGTTTCGCTGCCGGTGGCGACGCGCAGGGCCTGCCATTCCGGCGTGCCCCTGGTAATCACGCTGTAGCGGTCGATGAACTGTTCACGGTTGACGTTGGCCGCGACGGTATCGGCGATTTCCAGGTTGGTCGGCCATATATCGCGCAAATAGACCGGCGCCCCGGCGCTCACGCCAATCGGCACGGTCGTGATGTCGTCGCGGATGTTGCCGAGCAGTGCATACGCAACGACCAGCGGCGGGCTGGCCAGGTAGTTGGCACGCACGTTGGCGTGCACGCGGCCCTCGAAATTGCGGTTGCCGGAAAGCACCGAGGCCACCACCAGCTTCTTGCCCTCGATCGCGTCCACGAGGGCATCGTCCAGCGGGCCGCTGTTGCCGATGCAGGTGGTGCAGCCATAGCCGACCGTTTCGAAACCGAGCGCATCGAGATCGGCGGAGAGGCCGGCGCGATCGAGGTATTCGGTCACCACCTGGCTGCCGGGCGCGAGCGACGTTTTCACCCACGGTTTCGGATGCAGGCCGAGCGCCCGCGCCTTGCGCGCGACCAGGCCCGCGGCGACCAGCACATAGGGGTTTGATGTATTGGTACAGCTGGTAATGGCGGCGATCACGACGTCGCCATGGCCGATATCGTAGTTGCGGTCGGCGAGCGGCACGCGGCGGGTGAGATCGGCGGAGGGCACACCCTCCTTTGTCGTTGCCTCCTTGATAAACGCGCTGGCGGCGTCCTTCAGGCTGACGCGGTCCTGCGGGCGTTTCGGGCCGGCCAGGCTCGGCACCACCGTTCCGAGATCGAGCTCGACGGTGTCGGTAAACACCGGATCGGGCGTGTCCGTGGAGCGGAACATTCCTTGTTCCTTGAGGTAGGCTTCCACAAGTTCGATACGAGCCTCGTCGCGGCCGGTAAGCCGCAAATAGTCGAGTGTGCGGTTGTCCACCGGAAAGAAGCCGCAGGTCGCGCCGTATTCGGGCGCCATGTTGCCGATCGTCGCGCGGTCGGCGACCGCCAGGTGGTCGAGCGCCGGCCCGAAGAATTCCACGAACTTGCCGACCACGCCCTTGCGCCGCAGGATTTGCGTCACCGTCAGCACGAGGTCGGTGGCGGTGGCTCCCTCCGGCAGGCGCCCGGTGAGGCGGAAGCCGATAACCGCGGGCAGCACCATCGAATAGGGCTGGCCGAGCATCGCGGCCTCGGCCTCGATGCCGCCGACGCCCCAGCCGAGCACCGCGAGGCCGTTCACCATCGTGGTGT
>JAATGE010000343.1 GCA_015654825.1 Rhodospirillales bacterium | reverse complement strand
GGCTTGCGCTCTTTTACCATGTTCATGGCGACGTCAGCGAAGTCCTGCCCGGTTGGCCGCGGTTCGGGCGTTTCCGGCATTGGCAGGATTTCCGCCACTAAACGCCGGTCAACTGGAATCGGGCGGCTCGTGATGACGAAGCGCGAGCGCGCGAGCTGCCCGTCTATAGCCCTGGCAAGGTTTGTCAGCGCCGTCCGGAAGCTGCCCTGAGTGAGCTTTAGCTCATCAAACGAATCCAAAAAGAAGGTTGCGATCGACGACTGCGAGGCGCGCCATTGCTCGAAGCGCCGTCCCTCGCCTGGTCCCAGCAGATCTGCGACCCTGGTTCTCGCAAGTTCGGCAAGCTCGACAAAAAAGGCCGGCTCACCCTGATCCCAAAGCTTGCGTTGGCACCTTCGGCACTCGTAGGTCTTTCCAGACCCCGCCTGCGAGACGATGAGGATGCGATCTGATTTGAGAAGATCACCCCAGCTCAACTGCTTGGACCAATTTCTCCCTTCGAACAAGCTCACTTGCTCGGCTTCAGCCAGGGTTTCGTCTGAGAGCTCCGCAAACGAGCGCTCGACGGCGCCCTCACTCGCAATCTCGGCCACGCCAAATCCTTGGTCGCCTATTAGGGGGACATTAACTCACAAGCCCGAGCAAGCGTAGCGTGGGTGAAGCGTAGCGCAACCCACGTCTTGGTTGTGGCGCGTCCGCTCCAAGGCTTGGCCCCCTGTGGGTTGGCTAGGATGGCGGAACACGCTTCGCCCTTCCGCCCTACAGACGGCGACCGGGGCGAACGCTTAGGAGCGGGTGCAGGGTGACCGCGTCGCGGGGAAACTTGCAGCGTTGGCGCTAGACGAGTAGGATTTAATCCTACTCTTGTCCGCCGGAGGCGCTCATGCGTTCAACACAGCAACTCAGCATTACCGTGCCGAATGAAATGGCTCAGCTTATCCGCGCAAAGGTCGCGTCCGGGGAGTATGCCTCCGAGAGCGAGGTGATCCGCGACGGGCTGCGGGCGCTGATGGCGCGCGACCGGGCAGTGGAGAACTGGCTGCGGGCGGAGGCGGCGCCGGCTTATGACGCGCTACAAGCTGACCCGTCGCGCGGGCGATCGGTGGACGATGTGCGCGCCGCGCTGGCCGCCGAACACAAGGCAGCCACCGAAAGATCATGACCTACACGGTGATTTTCACGCCCGAGGCGCAGGATCAGCTGGTTAGCCTATATCGCTATATCGCCAAGAAGGCTTCTGCCGAGATCGCCACGAGGTACACCGATGCCATCGTGAAGCATTGCGAAGCGCTCACACTATTTCCGCATCTCGGCACGGTGCGCGACGACATTCGGCCGGGGCTGCGCATCACGAACTACCGCAAACGCGCGGTGATCGCCTTCGCCGTGCAGGGCGATCGGGTGGCGATTATCGGTGTATTCTATGGTGGCCAGGATTATGCCGCCGTGCTGCACGAGGATCGTGACTAGCCGGAACCAGACACCGGGGAGCGCGCGCTCTTGAAGGCGATTGCCGCAAGGGGCACGTCGTGTTAGCTAAGCACGGTTAGCTAGGAGCCCCGCCGTGGTCACCGTCACCATCCATGCCGCCAAGACCAACTTGTCGCAGTTGTTGGCGCGGGTTGAGGCGGGGGAGGAGATTGTGCTGGCACGGGGCAAATCGCCGATCGCCAAGCTGGTCCCCTATGCGCCGGCCGTGGCGCGGCGGCGCTTTGGTTCCATGAAGGGGCAGGTGCAGGTGGACGCGGCGTTCTTCGAGCCGTTGCCGGAGGCGGAGCTGACCGGCTGGAACACCTAGCGTGCGCTTGCTGCTGGATACACACGTGCTGCTGTGGTGGCTGGCCGGCGATGCGGGTTTGTCGGCGCGGGCGCGAACGGCGATCGGGAATGAGGGCAACGAGGTCTTTGTCAGTGCGGCCTCCGCCTGGGGGCTGGCGGCGAAGCATCGGGGCGGGCGGGTGCCGGGCATTGATGCCGTGATGCTGGATTTGGAAGGGGCGCTGCGCGGACAGGGTTTTGCGGCGCTGCCGATCAGCCTGCGGCATGGGCAGGTGGCCGGCGCGCTGCCGGGGCCGCATCGCGATCCGTTCGATCGCATGCTGATCGCACAAGCCATGTTGGAAGATATGTCGCTGGTCTCAAACGAAGTCCTGTTCGACGCATATGGCGTAAGGCGACTATGGTAGCCACCAAGATGATATCGGACTCGGAATAATTAAATGGGGTCTGGGGCCTACTGGCCCCAGCGGGTCCAGGGCAGAGCCCTGGCCTTACCTTGCCTTTCTGGCCTTACGATGCTCGGTTCGCGAGTATTACAGAACTATGACACGGCGGCGAGGTGCGCGGCGGCGGGTGCGGAATCGTAGTTTTCAGTGGAATTCAGGCTTGCGTGAAATTTGAACAGTTGTAAAACAGCGTGACTACATTTGTCTGTTCTTTTTTCGTTCAGGGAGAGTTCAATGACGTCCTTTCGTGCCTTACTCGCGATGTCGTGTCTGATGCTGCCCGCCGCGCAGGCGGTGGCGGCGGATTCGGTGCTCACTTTCAACCAGGCGCTCGGCGGCAGCGTGATCACGCCAGTGCAGTTCGGGCAATATGTGTATGTGGTCACCGGCTCGATCGTTTCCGCCTATGACTACACCAACATCACAAAGCCGCTGATGACCGGCGCGACGAATACCACTCCCGCGCGTGGACTGATTACCGGCCTCGCGCGAAAGGGGAATTATCTTTATGCCGGCTGGACCACTTACGAGGGCGACGGCGGCATCGCGGTCTATTCCGTTGCCGACCGGGCGCACCCGACGCTGATCGGCCAGTACAATGACTACACGACGCAGCCGCTGCGGGCGGTGCAGTCCATCGCCGTCTCGAGCAAGTATCTGTACCTGTTCGACGGCAATAACGGCATTTATGTGAGCGACCTCGCGAACCCGAAGCATCCCGCATTCACGCTGAGCTCGCTGAGCTACTATAATTACGGCTACCAGGACCCGTTTGTCCGCAACGGCCGCATCTACATGTCGGGGCGTGACTTCATCGACGACTCCACGCTGCAGATCTACGGCACCTCGACGCCGTCGAACCCGACGCTGCTGGGGACCGCGTCGCTCGACGGGTTCGCGAATTTCCGGCTGAAGATGGCGCCGCCCTACGCGGTAGGGTTCGGCACCGAGCTCACCATCACGGATTTCTCCAATCCGGCGCAGATGGTTTCGCGCGGCGCAATCTCGACGCCGACCATCTATAACGGCTTCGTGGTCGGCAAGTATGCCTATGGCGTGGGCGGCGCGGGCATCGATATCTTCAATATCGCGAACCCCGACCTGCCCGCGGTGGTCTCGCATGCGGGCGTCAACACGTTCGCGACCGACGCGACGCTGACGCTGGGCACCGGCGGACTGTTGCTTACGCGCATCGATCAGGTCCTGAGCGTGGACGCGACAAATCCGACGAAGCCGCGCAAGGCCAGTGCCACGACGATCGCCGGCGGTGTCGCGGCCAAGGACGTGGTGATGGTCGGGGGCCAGGCGCTGATCCTGCAGGAAGCCTACGGGTTCAGCGTGGCGGACGGCACCAGCCTCGCGCCGGTCGGGCGGTTCGATGCCGACCTGCCGAGTTCGTTCCAGCAGCGGGATTTCGAGGAGATGGCAGTGGACGGCACTCACGCCTATCTCGCCGCATGGGGACACGGGATGGTTGTGGCGGATATCACCGATCCGCTGAAAGCGGTACAGGTCGGCGATCTGCGTTATTTCGGTGCCAGCGCGATCGACGTCGCCAACGGCTACGCCTATCTCGGCCGGCAGACCAATGGCGGCGAATTCGTGGTTGTGGATGTCAGCAATCCGGCGAAGCCGGTGCGGCGCGCGCTGATGGCCATGAGTGCCGTTACGCGGATCAAGGTGAGCGGCAATACCGCGTTCGTGGCGGATAATAACAGCTCGTTCGGTGGTACCGGCGGGCTGAAGATGATCGAGATCACCAATCCGACGAAGCCGAAGCAGATCGGGCTGTATGCGGATTGCCCGCAGGCCAACGACCTGGTGCTCGATACCACCAAGAACCTGGCCTACGTTGCGTGCTCGAGCGGCGTTCACATCGTGGATGTCAGCGATGTGCGCAATCCGGTGGTGCGTGGCATTTACGGTGTCACGAGCCAGACGATCACCCAGATCGGCTCGCGGGTGTTTGCCGGCAACGATGCCGGTTTCGACGAGCTCGATGTTTCGGACCCGACCAACCCGACGCTGGTCAAACATTACGACCTGCCATACTCGCCGCTCGCGCTGCGGGCGACGGGCGACGGCAAGCTGTTCGCGTTCGATGGGCCTGGCGGGCTTTATACTTACGTGGCCACTGGGTCCTAGTGGAATGGCCGGCCAGGGGGGATTGCCCCTGGTCGGCCGTTGGCGCGAGGCTTTCGAAGACAAAAGGCCAGGGCTCTGCCCTGGACCCGCTGGGGCCAGTAGGCCCCAGAACCCGTTAATCTGTTCCTAGCATGGCATCGACCGCGAGCGCGCATACAAATCCAACGACTCGCCAGGCCGTACAGAAGACTCCCGCCGCGCAGCGCGTACGACGGCGGCGGCACGCCGTCTTGGGTCCAGGGGGCAGAGCCCCTTGGCCTTCCTACGGACCTCCCAGTGCAGCCTCGATCGCGGCGAGCGTGTTGGGACCGAGTTTGCCGTCCGGCTCCAGGTTGTGGCTTAGCTGGAACGCCTTGACCGCGGCTACGGTGAGCGGGCCGTAGGCGCCGTCGGGTATCAATGGCGGCTCGGTGCCAAGGGCGTTCAGCGATTGCTGCAACCAAAGCGTGCCGTGCGCGTCCGCGCCTGCAATGCCGAGTGCCGCTTTCCAATTCGCCAGGGCGGCGATGCGTGCATCGAGACCGTTGTAGCCGCCGTTCAGATGGTAGGTCACGCCCTTGACGTCGTCGGCGGCGGCGAAGGGCAGGCAGCCACACATGATGAAATCGGCGACGCCGCAAAGCAGGAAGTTCTGCGGCTGCAGCACGAGATCGGGATTGTCGACCAGGTCGAGCCCGATGAGCTTGCCGAGGGCCGCGTAGTTGGCGCGGCCGGTCAGCTGGCTGGCACCGCGGCCCCGAAACGTCCAGCCGTCGTCGCTGCCCGGTTCGTTGCCGAGGCGGCCGTTGTACACTTCATTGGCGATCGCGCGCTCGCGATGCTCGAACGCGGCGGCACGGGCGGCGTCGAAACGCGACGGCCAGGTTTTCATGAGGCCGGCCGCCGAGTAGTTCAGGCTCTCGACCAGGTCGGTGCCGGCGCCGCATTCCTCGGTGAACTGCGCCATGGCGTGGGCGACAAGTAGATCGGACGTGATGCCGTAACGGGTCAGCACCGCGTCGCCGGTTTGCATGAAACCGGCAATCCGGCCGGGCGCCGATGCATCGGCGTGCGGCCACATGGTGCGCATGAGGGCTTCTGTCAGCATCGACGTCGCTCCTGGATCGAGGTGAAGCCTGATGCGGTCGGGTGGTTCGAGTTTGCTCGGATTGGGCGGGGATTGCCAGCCGATTATGGGGCGCGGCGGCGGGTTCAGACGTCGTCGGGGCTTAGCAGGACAATCAACTCGGCCGAGCGCTGGTGGACCTCGGCTTCGCGCTCGAGGTTTTTGGGGAAGCGGCTGCGGCGGGCCTGGACCAGGGTCTTTTTCGCCTGCGATTCGTGCCAGCTTCGGGCGGCCTGCAGCGCGGCGTTCCAGCCGAGCTGGAATTCGGGGGTGATCGTCGGGGGAGCGTCGGTCATGGCCGCCCTGCTGGATGGGTTCGGGACTGGACGTAGGATTAGTAAGGGAGGAAGGCCAGGGCTCTGCCCTGGACCCGCTGGGGACAAGTCCCCAGACCCCATTCATTGGGGGGAGATGGCGAAGCCGGAAAACTCATTTTGGTACTGGCTTCGCCGGGGAACGACGTAAAGCCGCGCAGCGCTATCGGGGTCTGGGGCCTCAGGCCCCAGCGGGTCCAGGGCAGAGAGCCTGTGAATTTTTGACCGGCAGCAGATACAACTTGCGGAAACGGCCGAGCTAAACCGGGCGTGACGGGTTACGGCGGCACTAG
>JAATGE010000158.1 GCA_015654825.1 Rhodospirillales bacterium | reverse complement strand
TTTCCTGGTGCTGCCGGGCCCCTCCGGCCGCGGCAAATCGACGCCGCTGCGGCTGATCGCCTGCCTCGACCAGCCGCAGGGCGGCAGTCTCGCCAGGGGTGCGGCACTGCCCGGGCCCGGCGATATCGGCTTTGTGTTCCAGGATCCGACGCTGATGCCGTGGGCCAGCGCGGCCGAGAACGCCGCGTTGCCGTTACGGCTGCGTGGCCTCGATCAGGCGCCGGCATTCCAGATGCTGGCGCGGGTGGGCCTCGCCGGGTTTGAAGATGTACGCCCGTCGAAATTGTCCGGCGGCATGCGCATGCGCGTCTCGATCGCCCGCGCGCTGGCGCCGCGCCCGCGCCTGCTGCTGATGGACGAACCGTTTGCGGCGCTCGATGAATTCACGCGTCACCGCCTGCAGGAGGATGTGCGCGCGCTGGCCGAGGAAACCGGCTGCACCACGGTATTCGTGACGCACTCGATCTATGAGGCGGCCTTCCTCGCCACGCGGGTCGCCGTCATGTCCGCGCGCCCGGGCCGCGTCGCCGCCACCCACGCATTCGATCAGCCGATACAGGAACGTCTCGATGGTGCCTACGCCGCGCGTGTGGCGGTGCTGACGCAGAGCCTGTCGGCGCAGCGCGCCGGATGAACCGTTTCGCGCCCGTGCTGTCGTTCGCGGCGGCACTGCTGGCCTGGCAGATCGTGGTCAGCGCGCTGCGCGTGCCGCCCTATCTCGTGCCCGGACCGTGGGCCATCGGTGCCGCGTTCGCGGCCGATCCGGTCGGATTGTTGCAGGCGCTGCTGGCGACCTTGTCGGTTACCGCCGCTTCGCTCGTCGCCGCGTGCGCCGCGGGCGTCGCGCTGGCCTGCGCCATGGCGGCGAGTCCCTGGGCCCGGGCATTTCTGAAGCCATGGGCCGTCATCCTGCAGGTAACGCCGGTGGTGGCCGTGGCGCCGCTGATCGTGGTCTGGGTCGGCGACCCGTTCCTTGCCATGACCCTGTGCGCGACGATCGTTGCGTTCTTTCCGGTGTTTGCCAACACCGCGGCCGGCCTGGAGGCAACGCCGTCCGAGCTGCTGGATTTGTTCCGGCTCAGCGGCGCCACGCGCACGCAGGAAATCCTGCTGCTGCGGCTGCCCGCGGCGCTGCCGTATTTTCTCGCCGGGGTGCGGGTTTCCGGCGGCCTGGCGCTGGTCGGCGCCGTGGTGGCGGAGTTCGTGACCGGCGCCGGCGGCGTCGCCAGCGGCCTGGCGTTCCGCATCCTGGAGGCAGGTTACCGGCTACAGGTGCCCCGCATGTTCGCCTGCCTGGCGCTGCTCTCGGCGGCGGGGCTGGCGATCAACGCGGCACTCGGTGCGCTGAGCGGCGCCGTGCTGGCCCGGCGCGGCTGACCCCTCGAAATCCGCCGGACCGAATGCTAGAAGCGCCGCCATGCCCGAACAAAACACCCTCTCCGAAGGCCAGCGTGCCTATGAGGCAAAGCGTGCGGCCAAGGCCGGCATGTCGCTGGAAAAATGGCTGGCGCACAAACAGAAACAGGCCGGGGAAGCCGCCCGCGCCGAAGCGAAGAGCGCCGCGGAGGCCAGGAAGACGGCAAAAAAGCCGGGCCTGCTGAGCCGCCTGATCGATCGGGCGCACAAGCCGCTCTGACGCACGCGCTCGCGGTTCACGCCGACTGGAGCGTGCGGCCGGAAAAGCGCTGGATGTGCTTGGGGCTGCCGTCGCGGCACGGCTGGCGCCTGCAGGCGCCGCAACCTGTCGGCGCGCCGGAAACGCTGCTGGAACGGCTGCGCCAGCGTGCCGCCGGGGCGCCGGTGGCGTTCGGCATCGACTGCCCGCTCGGCCTGCCGCGCGCCTATGCCGCGCGCCACGCCGCGGAGGCCGATTTTCCCGCATTTCTGCGATCATTGGCGGCCCGCCCAGGTTTTTTCGAAGTGGCGGCCACCTTGGCGGAAATCACCGCGGAACGGCCGTTCTATCCCGCGCGAGGCGTCGCCGGCATGACGCGGCTGGGACACGCGGCTTCATTGGGGCTGGAGGTCGCGGCCGGGCTGAACCGCGCCTGCGACAGGGCGACGGCGGAGCGGCCGGCCGGCGCGCCGGTGTTCTGGACGCTCGGCGCCAATCAATCCGGCAAGGCGGCCATCGCGGCCTGGCGCGATTTGCTGATCCCGGCGCTGCTGGCGCCGAACCCGCCGCGCCTATGGCCGTTCGAGGGGCCGTTCCTGGCCCTGCTGGAACCGCACGGAGTGGCGGTGGCGGAGACCTACCCGGCGGAGGCGATGCGGCATTTGCGCCTGCGCGTGGCGGGCAGCAAGCGGCGGCAGGCGGATCGGGCCGCGTACGCGCCGGACATTCTCGCGGCGATGAAGCGGCTGAACGCGGCACCCTCGCCGGCGTTGCGGGCGGCGTTGCAGGACGGATTTGGCGTTTCGGCCGCCGGCGAGGACCAGTTCGACTGCGTGCTCGGGGTGTTGTGCGTGCTCGGGGTATTGACCGGCGCCCGCCCGGATACCGCGCCCGACGATTTTTGGGTGCGGCGCTGGGAGGGCTGGGTGCTCGGACAGACGTCGCTGCCGGCTGGAGCGTCATAGGCCGAGGTTTACGCAAGGAAAGGCCAGGGCTCTGCCCTGGACCCGCTGGGGCCGTAGGCCCCGGACCCCAATTTTATTTGTTCCGGGTTAGGCATCGACACCGAACCAATTGGCGGCGTGGGGTAGCCCGCATCGATCGTGCAGAAGCCTCCCGCCGCGCAGCGCCAACGACAGCGGCGGCACGCCGTCGGAGCCCCTGGTCGGCGAAGCCGACTGTGCGCGCTCAGCCCCGCGGGCAATGCTCTATCTGAGCGTCTCGCAAACCAGCGTCCTGCGCGCCGCCTCGTTGCGCGCTTGCAGGTCGGGCGTCGCGGCAAGGGCACGCAGCAGTAGCAGTCCATGCGTACTTCCGAGATGGACAAGCGTGATGTCCGGCGGCGCGGTCGCGGGTGTGGTGGCGGGGCCGGTAATGAGCAGGCGGATCGGATGGCCCGGGGCGGTCTGGTCGTTGGCAACGAACACGTTGTCGGTGGCGGCGTTGAAAACGGCCAGCGACAGGTAGTCGGGGCCGGGCGTGACGGAGACGAGGGCCGGGCCGGCGGACAGGTCGAGGGTGCAGGTCGAATAGAGCAGATCCGGGCTCGGCAGCGGAATGGCGCGGTTCGCGGCGGTGGCCAGCGGGGCATGGTGCGGGCTGGCCTGCGCCGCGGTGGCGCGCAGCACCAGGTGCATGACGATGCGCGGCACCGCCCACACCGCGGCGATGTGCACCAGCGCCGCGACCAGCAATGTCGGCAACAGGATGTGGGTGAGGGCGCGCATCACGGGCAGGATTGCCTTGTGATGCTGGGCATGGCGATGTGGGAAGGCGCGGCGGCGGCGGCGGCATGCGGCTGGTAGAGCCGCGTCAGCAGAACGATTTTTGCCGCGTTCGCGGTGTCCAGCCAGTTGCCCGGCTGTCGGGTGGGCGAAAGGTGGATCGCGAAACTGCCGTCCGGCTCATGCGCGACGTTGGCGCTGGCGTAGGCGTAACGGTTTTCCGGGTTGGCGATCAGATAGTGGTCGGTACCGTAGAGCGTGATGCTCCACCAGCGCGCCGGCAGGTCCGCGCCCTGGATCAGGTAGGTGCATGTGCCCTGCAGGGTGTTGCCGTCGCTGTCTGTAGCGGCGCGAAAATAGATCGCCTCCTGGCGGGCCAGCGCGAGCGTGGCGCGCAGGGCCGCGGCGGCGCGCAGGTAGGGGCCTCGGTTGGGGCCGCCGGCGTCGAGGGGCGTGATCCAGGGGCCAACCCGGACGGAGCCGTGGCCGCCCAGGTGCCACACGGCGGCCAGCGCCGAGGCGAGGCCGAGCGAGGTGCCGATCACCAGGATGGCAAGGGCGCGTAGGATCAATTGACCGCGGAGCCGCAGTCGGCGAGGCCATAGTAACAAAAGTTTTTGCTTCTTTTTTCAAAAAGAAGTGCTTTTTCTTGTTCTTTTTTGAAAAAAAGAACCAAAAAACTTTTGTTCATTTGGCCTTCGCCTTGGGTCGATGCTCCGGACTCAAGGTAACGCCCGGCGACTTCCAAATGCAATTCGCATGGTCCCCGGAGGCGAGCCCCCGGGGCCGTTTTCGTCAGGCGGCTTGGCGGCGGCGGAGCGAGGCGAAACCAAGCAGGCCGGCGGCAAAGACCGCGAGGCTGGCGGGTTCCGGGACCTCGGTGGTGCCGAGGATCTGAAACGCGTTGGAAGCGTTGTTCAAGCCTATGGCGTACGTGCCGGGATCCGGGTTGTAGCCGAGGCTGCTTTCCCAGATCTGGGACGGGCCGCCGTTGATATCCCAGTAAATCGGGTCACTGTTGCCGGTGGAGGCATTCTGCAGCTCGATCCAGTAGTTTCCGGCGCCGAGTGCAATGTTCCCCAACTGTATAGTGTCGAGATAGATATTGAAGCCGAAACTGTTGTTGAACTGCAGCACCGAACTCACTGTGGCAGTGCCGGAAGCAAGCGTTGAGCCGCCGGTGGGGCTGCTGACGATCGACCAGTCGATCTGCGACATGGTATCGCCGGGGAAGGCCCACACGCCGAAATTAAGACCGGTCAGCGTCGAGGCGCCGCCGAGCGTAAAGCTGTCGGCGACCTGGAAGCCGGAGGTCATGTTCCAGGCGTCATTGTTCCCGTTAATCGGACCGTTATCGTAGAGGACCTGGGCTTGGGCCGCCGGCGCTGCGAGCAGCAGGGCACCGGCGATAACGGCGGCTGAGGCCGCAATTTTTGTGACCATTGTCTAGAAATCTACCCCCAGATGGCGTTCTAGGCGACAATTAACAGACCTGTCATAATTCGCAAGCTAAAATTTGCATTTTTTTAGAGATTTTATATTAATAATTCGATGATTGCCCGCAGGCAAAGCCCGTTTAATGGCTTCGCCGACCAGGGCGCTCTGCCGCCTGGGCGCTAAGTCAAGATTAGGAACGCCAGGGCTCTGCCCTGGACCCGTCACGCCGGAGGCGTGCTGCGCACGACGGGGACAAGTTCCCAGGCCCCATTAGCGCTACGCGGCTTTACGTCGCTCCCCGGCGAAGCCAGTACATATCCCGGATCTTTCAGGCTTCGCCGTTCCCCCCAATGAATGGGGTCTGGGGCCTACTGGCCCCAGCGGGTCCAGGGCAGAGCCCTGGCCTTCACTTTCCTCAATCCGCGATCAGCGCGAACAGCTCGACGGCAGTGTTCTCGCCGATGAAGGCTGCGGTTTCCCGCCAGTGTTCGAACCACAGCATGGCGGCTTCCCCGCCGTGCGCCGCGCTCCACGGCTTCGGGCGGTCGAGGAAATGCAGGATTGCCGCGTCCCCCGGCACGTCGGCGAGCAATGTCGGTTCCGTGACGACGCTATTCCACCTCTCGTCGAGGTCGGCAAAATCGTTTCTGAAACCGAGGTTCAGCGCGCACTGATCGTGGAACAGCAGCGTGACTGCGTCGTCCATGATGGCGGCGACCGCGCCGTCCAGATTGGCGGCCAGCCGTTCGTGCCGCAAATCGAACAGCAGCACGCCGGAATTGAAATAGCGGTCGTCCTGCAACCGATGCAGCGCGATCGCGCGGCGCACTTCCGGGCGCATCGGCTCGAGGCGCGCGGCGAGCGGCCTGCCGCCAAGGTCGGAAGCGAACAGCGGATCAAGCGTCCCGCGTACCAGCACGTCGCTGTCGACATAGACGGCGCGTTCGTAGACGTTCAGGCCGGCGAGATATTTGGCGAAATAAATCCGGTAATAGGCGGCGGACGACAGCACATGGCCGCTGGTGAACAACCCGTACGCCGGATACAGCTTTTCCGCGGACGCAACGACGCTCGATGCCGGCACGATGGCGACGGAGAATCCGGCTCGGCGGAACGCGGCCGCGCCACGTTCGGCTACATCGACCAGGGCGTCGTCCAGTACGATAAAGAAATCCGTGCCGTCGCGATCGGTAACGCGGCTCAGGCTATGCAGGGCGACGAACGTCGCGGCGAGGTAGTTGCGATCGGTGCAGAGAAATATCGCGCGGCGGCTGGCGTGCGCCATGGCGCGCGCCAGCACCTCGCGTTTGATCTCGAGCTTGCGGCGCAGCATGTCGTTGCCGGCAATTGTCGGGTCACGCGCAAGGCGCTCGATAGTGGGCAGCGTCTCGGCGCGGTCGTATTCCAGGTTGGCCCGCAGGCGCACCAGGTCGGCGCGCCCCTCCCAGCCCTCCAGCGCCTCGATCGCATCCAGAATGTCCTGATGCCGGCCCGTATGCTTGGCGGCGCGGAACAGCACGTAGCCGATCTGTGCGTAGCTCATCTGCGCATCGAGCCAGCTCAGCGCGCGGTCCATCAACTCGTCCCAGCGGCCACGCTCGGCGAGATAGCGGAATACCGGCAGCATGAACTGGCGGTTCGGCAACTCCATGGTTTCGAGGCGCTCGCGCAGCGTTTCGGCGAGCGGGATGTCGCCGACGAAGCTGGCATATTCGAAACACTTCAGGACGACGTGGGGCTTTTCCAGCTCCTCGCCGGCCATGCCGGCAAGGATGTCGCCGCCCTGTTCCCACATCTGCTGGCGGAAATAGCTGTCGATTCGCAGCAGCTTCACGAAAGTATCGTTCGGCGCGACGCCGGCGAGCCGGCCGCCAAGCGCGACGGCAAGATCCAGCAACCCGGCGCCGAGCGCCGCATAGGCCGTTTCGAGGCAGAGATGATATCGCCGGCTCTGGTACTCGAAATCCTCGGCCACAAGGCAGGATGCCGCGCCCTCGATGTCGCTTTCGGCCAGCATGATGCGCGCGGTCAGTTCGGCCGCGCCGCCGGGACCGATCAGTGCCGCGTGCCGGGCCAGCGCGTCGCGCATCACGGCCACATCGTGGGTCCGCGCCAGCACATCGCGATATGTAACGACAAAGCCCCGGTTGGCGGGGTCAGACTGCGCCACCGCGAGCGCCAGTTCGACGGCGCGCGCATGCTCGCCGGCATGGCTGCAGCACACGGCCAGCGCGCGGCGGCCCCACGGGTCCAGCCGCCCGCGCTTTCCCTGCGCTTCGAGCACCCGCATCGCCGCGTCGAAATCGCCCTGCGCAATGAACGTTTCGGCCAGACGGACCGCGTCGCGCGGCTTGTTGGCGCCGAATTTCACCACCGGCTCGTACAGCGTCAGGCTGCGCCGGCGATCGCCGGCATCGAACAGAAAGTCTCCGAGGTCGGCCAGCGCGGTCAGCTCGCTGTCGGAATGCGGCCGGACGCCGAACGCGACGAAGCGCTCGGCGAACACGCAGGCTTCCTCCTTGCGTCCGAGTTCCGCGAGCGCGCGTGCGGCGCCCATCCAGTTATAGGCGAAACTGGGATCCGCCGCCGTGCCGGCACGGAAATTCTCCGCCGCCGCGGCAAAATCCTTCGCCGCCGCGTCCATGCGGCCAAGTTTGTAATAGGCCAGGTGCAGCCTGCGGCCGCTTTGCACGACCTGACGCAGCGCCGTGCGCGCGACCTCCGAATCGCCACAGCGCGCGCTGAGGTCGGCCAGCGCCAGCAGTTCGGCGACCGAGCAGTCGGCGTAGCCGTACTGGTTGAAGAAATCCTGCAATATACCGGAGGCCGCGTCAGGCCGGCTGCCGGTCAGTGCGCTGCGCACCCGGCTGTCCTTGCAAAAGGCGGCAACGGTCATCGCGTCTCACCCGGCTCGATTGGCGCCCACGCAGTGGAAAGTACGAGCGGCGGCACCTGTCCTGCTCATCGGCCCCGGCGCGCTTCCCTTGACCGGATGGCTGCTCGCCTCGTAGCCAAGGCAGCGCGCCATTGCAACGCGCGGGGCGGCATCGAAGGCGCCCGCCCATGTGCCATCTTCTTTCGACGTCATGACTGTTTTGTAATGCCGACAATCCGAATTGAGCTCGCCACCGGCCGCGCCGTGGATTTTGCCGTGGCGGCACCCGGCGACGCGGCGGCCACATGCTTCGTGCTCGGCGTGCGCAAATGCGGCAGTTCGCTGATGAACTCCCTGATTATCGCGCTGGCCAGGCTTAATGGCCGGCATTTCCTCGATGTCGCCGGCAAGTTTTTCCAGTCCGGCGTGGCGGAGCAGGACTGGCGCACGGATCCCGCGGCGCTCCAACTGGTGGTGCCGGGGCAGGTGCATGGCGGCTTCCGGTCCATGCCGACGCTGTTCGCGCAGAGCCCGCTATGGCAGCCGGCGCGCAAGATATTGCTGGTGCGTGACCCGCGCGACGCGCTGGTCAGCGAATATTTCTCGACCGCCTACACCCATTCGCTGCCCGCGGCGGAGGCCGGCGGCGGCGAGCTGCGCACGCACTTTCTGGCGCAGCGCGAGGCCGCGCGCCGCGCCTCGGTGGAGAGCTACGTGCTGGTCAAAGCGGAGCCGATGAACCGCACCATGATGGAGTACGCCGAAGCCGCGCGCGACCCGGCGACGCGGCTGTTCCGCTACGAGGACGTAATCCTGCACAAACGCGACTGGGTGCGCGCCATGGCCGAACATTTCGGTTGGTCGGCCGGCACCGAAGGCTACCTCGACAAGGTCATGGGCTGGGCCGACGTGGTGCCGAAGGAGGAACAGCCCGACAAATTCATCCGCCGCGTGCTGCCAGGAGACCACAAGGAGAAACTCAGCCCCGGCGCGATCGCGCAGCTGAACACAATATTGGCGCCCGCGATGGGGTTGTTCGGATACGGCGAGTGGGAAGAAGGCCAGGGGCTCTGCCCCTGGACCAAGCTGGGGA
>JAATGE010000192.1 GCA_015654825.1 Rhodospirillales bacterium | reverse complement strand
GAACAGACAAAATGGGGTCTGGGGCCTCCGGCCCCGTCGTGCGCAGCACGCCTCCGGCGTGACGGGGTCCAGGGCAGAGCCCTGGCCTTCACTTTTCGAATCAAACCTTCAGCTTCTTGCTGCCAGAGCTCAGATTTCCTTGTGTTCGCGCTTATGGGGCTCTGCCCCTGGACCCCGCTGGGGCCTTTGGCCCCAGACCCCATTTTATTTGTTCCGAGATCAGCATCGGCGGCGGGGGGATGGCCGTGCCTAGATTTGCGGGCGTTGGTTTACATCGCTTCAATCGGCGGCGAGGCGCTCCGGCTCGGCGAACGTTTCGTGGGCCCAATCGGGCGCGGTGGCGGCTTGCAGGGAGATTTCTTCGAGCCAGGGCGCATCCAGGGGACTGATGCGGGGCAGGCGGGCCGGGGGCGGGGCTATGATCGCGGCCACTTCCTCGCGCACCAGGATTTGGGTGTTCGGCTTGCCGGGCGGGAAGAACGGGAAGCGGCGGTGCTGGCGCGTGTGGCAGATCAGGCTGGTCTTGCCCATGCCGACCACCACTTTCATCGGCGCGCTGTGCTGCTCCGGGCCCAGCCTGACGGTGTGGACCCCGGACATGACTTCGAAAAGCTGCGTCTCGCCGCATTTGATGCGGCCGCGGACCTCGCCGTCGATGACGACTTCGTAGGCTTGGCCCGCGACGTTGGGGCCGAGGGCGATACGCTCAATCTCGATGGCCGACATCATCGATCTCCCCATCGACGCCTCACGATTTGGCTCACGAAGCCGTGAGCCGACCCCCAACCTAACTGCCACGCGGGGGCTGTCAATCACATTTAGAGACATTTTGGTCTTATTTTCAAGAGTAATCCACTCAACCCTTGGTGGTGGCGGTGGGCCTTTCGCCCGTGCGCTGCGGGCTCTATCCTGGCTGGAGCTTTG
The DNA here is from genome assembly GCA_015654825.1 of Rhodospirillales bacterium. Classification (GTDB taxonomy): domain Bacteria; phylum Pseudomonadota; class Alphaproteobacteria; order Acetobacterales; family Acetobacteraceae; genus CAJCIS01. Next base: position 1,353 of record JAATGE010000192.1, on the reverse strand, counting down.
CCGGTTCGGACGACAGCCCGATGTTCCACAGCCTTATCGCGCAGTTGCGCACCGCCGGCCTGCCGGTTTCGATTACCGAGTACCTGACGCTGCTCGGCGCCATGCGCGCCAATGTCGCGGCCTATAGCGTCGATGATTTCTATTATCTTTCGCGCGCCACGCTGGTGAAGGACGAGCGGCACCTGGATCGTTTCGATCGGGTGTTCGCGCAGGTCTTCAAGGGTGTGCAGAGCGAGGATGGTGTCGCGCCGCAGGACATACCGGAGGAATGGCTGCGCCTGGTCAGCGAGAAAATCCTGACGCCGGAGGAGATGGCGGCGATCGAGGCGCTCGGGGGGTTCGAGAAGCTGATGGAGACGTTGCGCCAGCGGCTGGAGGAACAGCAGGAACGCCATGAGGGCGGCAGCAAATGGATCGGCACCGGGGGCACCAGTCCGTTCGGCGCCAACGGGTATAATCCTGAGGGCGTGCGCATCGGGCAGAAGGAAAGCCGGCATCGGCGGGCGGTAAAAGTCTGGGACAAGCGCGATTTCCGCGATCTGGACGGGGATATCGAGCTCGGCACGCGCAACATGAAGGTGGCGCTGCGGAAACTGCGCCGCTTCGTGCGCCAGGGGGCCGCGACCGAGCTCGATCTGCCGGGCACCATCCATGCCACCGCGAACAACGCCGGCACGCTGGATCTCATCATGGTTCCGGAACGGCATAACGCGGTGAAGATATTACTGCTGCTGGATGTCGGCGGGTCGATGGACGATTACGTAAAGATCTCGCAGGAGCTGTTTTCAGCGGTGCGGTCGGAGTTCAAGCATCTGGAGTATTTTTACTTTCACAATTGTGTTTATGAGCGGGTGTGGAAGGAAAACCGGCGCCGCGACGATACCAGTATTTCGACGTTCGAACTGATGCGCACCTATGGGCGCGATTACAGGCTGATTTTTGTCGGCGATGCGACGATGAGTCCGTATGAGATATTGCAGCCGGGCGGCAGCGTGGAGCATTGGAACGCGGATTCCGGGCGGGCGTGGATCGAGCGGCTGATGGGGCATTTCAGGAAAAATGCGTGGCTCAATCCTTCTAAAGAGGAATATTGGCGCCATACGCACTCTATTCAGGTGCTGCACCAGTTGCTGCAGGGGCGGATGTATCCGCTGACGGTGAGCGGTATCGACGACATGACCAAGGAGTTGTCCAGGTAAACCCGCAGGGCAATTGCATTTGAAAACCGCCAGCGCCCGCTCCAACTGACGTCAGCGAACAAGGAACAATTAACAAAAGTTTTTGCTTCTTTTTTCAAAAAGAAGCGCTTTCTTCTTGTTCTTTTTTGAAAAAAAGAACCAAAAAACTTTTGTT
>JAATGE010000133.1 GCA_015654825.1 Rhodospirillales bacterium | reverse complement strand
TTGGCTCTGCCAGCTCGGCGGCGTCAGCTGCTCCGGCGCCCGCGCCGCATCCACCTGGCTCTGCACATGCTGGCGGTACAGGCTCCGGATGCTCGCGTAAGGATCGAGTGCCGTCGCCTTGATCTTGTCGAGGTCGCCGAGCAGCCGCGCCCGCGTATCGATCGCCCCCATGCCGTAACGCGCCCAGTTCAGCGTCCGCAGCCCGTAGCCCTTCGGCACCCAGGTGAAAGGATCGAGCGCCGTGTCGGCGCCATACCCGACCACGCTGCGCGGACTATCCGGCCCAAGGATCGGCAAATACAGGAACGGGCCCTCGCCCACGCCCCACACCCCGAGCGTCACGCCGAAATCGGTATCGTGCGCCCGGTAGCCCAGCGACTTCGCCACATCGAACACGCCCACCACGCCGACCGTCGAATTGATCAGGAAGCGCATGAACGTATCGCCCGCGTGGCGCGGCCTGGCCTGCGCCACGTCATTGGCAAACAGCACCGGGCTGCTGAGGTTGGCGAGCACGTTGTGGATGCCGTTACGCACCGGCTCGGGCGTAATATAGACATACCCCTGGGCGATCGGCTTGAGGGTGTACCGGTCGATCGCGTCGTCCACTTCGTAGAAGACGCGATTGGTCGGCTCCAACGGATCGTTGGTCTGTTCATAATCCGCGACCGCATCGGGGTCGGAGGCGGGCGGCTTGCTGGCGCAGCCTGCCAGGGCCAGTGCCAGGGCGACAGCCGGGGCTATGGCGGTGGTCAATCTTACGGCACGCATGCACATCCCCACCTGGAGCGCGTGGCGGCAACTGCCCGCCAACTCGGAAGCGCCCGGGTTCTGTAGCATGGGGCGCCAAATCTGCAACGCAAGCATGTCACATAACTTGGCGTGCCCCGGCTTGCTTCAGGCCGCGCTTGCGTGGCGTTCGTGCCACCCCCAAAAAGCAGGAATGAATACGATGCCACCCACGTTGCAACGCTGGCTGACCGGCCCGAGATTCACCTGCCTGCCCACGCCCGGTGCCGGCACCGCGCCGCCCGCCCTGAGTTTTGAGTTCTTCCCGCCCCGAACCGAGGCGTTGGAAGCGCAACTTTGGGCCTGCATCCGGCGGCTCGAAAAGCTCGCCCCGCGCTTCGTCTCCGTCACCTACGGCGCTGGCGGCTCCACCCAGGCGCGCACCCACGCCACGGTCCGCCGCATCCTTGCCGAAACCAGCCTGACGCCGGCCGCCCACCTGACCTGCGTCGGCGCCGCGTGCGGCGCCGTCGATGAAGTCGCCCGCGGCTACTGGGACATGGGCGTGCGCCACATCGTCGCCCTGCGCGGCGACGTCCCGGGCGGCGGCGGCTACGTCCCGCACCCCGGCGGCTATGCTTACGCCGCCGACCTGGTCGCCGGCCTGCGCCGCGTCGCCGACTTCGAGATCTCGGTCGCCGCCTACCCGGAAATCCACCCGGCCGCCGCCAGCCCCGAGGCGGACCTCGACAATCTGAAGCGCAAGATGGACGCCGGCGCCACCCGCGCCATCACCCAGTATTTTTTCGACACCGACGTGTTCCTGCGCTTCCTGGACCGCGCCCTGGCCGCCGGCATCACCGCCCCGATCGTCCCCGGCATCATGCCGGTCAGCAACTTCGCCCAGGCGTCGAAATTCGGGGCCACCGTGCCCGCCTGGCTCGCCCACATGTTCGAAGGCACCGAGGACGACGCGGAAACCAGCCGCCTGGTCGCGGCCGTCGTCGCCGCCGAGCAGGTCCGCCTGCTGCAGGCCAATGGCATCGACGAGTTCCACTTCTACACCCTGAACCGCTCCGACCTGACCTACGCCATCGCCCACATCCTCGGCGTCCGCCCGGCATGATCGGTCCGCTCCGCACCGAGCGGCTGCTGCTGCGTCCCTGGCGCGAGTCCGACATCGCCCCGTTTGCCGCCATGAACGCCGACCCCAAGGTCATGCAGTTCTTCCCAAAACTGCTGACCGCGAACGAAACGCGCAACGCGGTGGACCGGCTGACCGTGGGTTTTGCCGCGGACCGCATGGGATTCTGGGCGCTGGAACTGCCCGGCCAGGCGCCGTTCATCGGTTTCGCCGGCATCAAGCGCGTGACGTTCGCGGCGCCGTTCACGCCCGCGGTGGAAATCGGCTGGCGCCTGGCGCCGCGTTTTTGGGGCATGGGGCTGGCGACCGAGGCGGCTCGCGCGTCCCTGGCCGACGGTTTCGGGCGCTGCGGCCTGCGCGAAATCGTCGCGTTCACGGTGCCGGCCACCACGCGGTCGCGCGCCGTCATGGATCGGATCGGCATGGTGCACGATGCGGACAGCGATTTTGACCACCCGGACATTCCGCCCGGCCATCCGCTGCGACGGCATGTGCTTTACCGGATCTTGGCGCCGGGCAGGGAAGGCTAGGGGCTCTGCCCCTAGGACCCCGCTGGGGCCGTAGGCCCCTGACCCCAATTTCATGGTTTCCGCGTAACGCATCGGGATCGGGGCCATGGCGAAGCGTTGCTCATCATCGGCCAGCCAAGTGCCAGGGCCGCCACCCCGCCACTCAGCCTCGCGGGAACAACAGCGCCTCATAATCGCGTGCGGCATGCAGAACGCGCGCGATCAGCACAGTATTTTTCTCGACACGGTAGAAAATCAGGTAGTTCCCGCAGGGCCGCCTTCGCAGGCCGTACCGCTCATAGCGGGGCACCAGCGGGAATGCGTAAGGAAAGCTTCCAAGTCCCAACGCTTTCTGCCGCAGAAACTCGGTGAAATTGTACGCGGCGAGCGGGCTGTCGTTCGCGATGTAGTCGGCAATCTCCCGCAAATCGCGGGCGGCGACCCGCGATAGCAGCACCTTCACCGCCGCCGCGGCGGCAGGTGCTGCGGCCGATACGCCTGTTCCAGCTCGTCGAACGCCGCCTCGGCATCGACCGTCTCGCCGCGGTCCAGCTCGGCACAGCCTTCCTCGATCGCGGCATCGAGGCCCGCAAGCCGCGCCTCCCGCTCCTCCAACAACCGAAGTGCGTCGGCCACGACTTCCTGCGCGCTGCCATAATGGCCCGAAGCCACCTGGCGCTCGATAAACCGCAACTGGTGCTCGTCCAGGTCCGTGCCGCCCATTCGCAACTCCACGCTTGCCATTATAACACCTCGCGCTGACACGACGTTAGCCCGCCTCGTCGCCCCGGGAGTAGTGCGCAAGCACCCCACCCCGCCGCGCCCCGTTCAGAGGCCGCCCGCCGCGCAGCGCGAACGACAGCGGCGGCACGCCGCCTGACGCAGACTTAACCCCATCGACTCGTGGGCCGCTGCTACCAACCGCTGGTGCCGACGCCACCCGAAAACCCGCACGAAAACCGCCCGCTGACCCCCGAGCGAACCTTCGAGGATTACGCCGAGGCCAGCCTGCGGCCGCAAACCCTGCGCGAGTTCGTCGGGCAGAAATCCAGCCGCGAGAACCTTTCCATCTTCATCGAGGCCGCCCGCGCCCGCGCCGAGGCGCTCGACCACGTCCTGCTGCACGGCCCCCCCGGCCTCGGCAAAACCACCCTCGCGCAAATCGTCGCCCGCGAACTCGGCGTCGGCTTCCGCGCCACCTCCGGCCCGGTCATCCAGCGCGCCGGCGACCTCGCCGCCATCCTGACCAACCTGCAGCCGCGCGACGTCCTGTTCATCGACGAAATCCACCGCCTGCAGCCCGCCATCGAGGAAATCCTCTATCCCGCCATGGAGGATTTCCAGCTCGACCTGATCATCGGCGAGGGCCCCGCCGCCCGCTCCGTCCGCATCGACCTTTCGCCGTTCACCCTGGTCGGCGCCACCACTCGCGCCGGCCTGCTTGCCACCCCGCTGCGCGACCGTTTCGGCATTCCGCTGCGCCTGATCTTCTACACGCCCGAAGAACTCACCCTCATCGTCTCCCGCGGCGCCGAAAAGCTCGGCTTCGCCCTCACCGCCGACGGTGCCGCCGAAATCGCCCGCCGCAGCCGCGGCACGCCCCGCATCGCCGGTCGCCTGCTCCGCCGCGTCCGCGACATCGCCCACGTCCGCCAGCAAAGCCCCGTCGACCAGGCCACCGCCGACGCCGCCCTGCGCCTGCTCGAAGTCGACCCCGCCGGCCTCGACGCCGCCGACCGCCGCTATCTGCGCCGCATCGCCGAGCACCACGCCGGCGGCCCCGTCGGCGTCGAAACCCTCGCCGCCGCCCTCTCCGAAGCGCGCGACACGCTGGAAGACGTCATCGAGCCGTTCCTGATCCAGGAAGGCTTCGTGCTGCGCACCAACCGCGGCCGCATGCTCGGCGAGCGCGGCTGGCGCCATCTCGGCCTCACACCGCCGGCGCCGCTGCCCGAGCAGCCCGACCTGTTGAGCCCCGATCTTCTTGACAAAGCTTCATGATCAGGCACGTGCACGACATTCGTGTCTATTATGAGGACACCGACGCCGGCGGCGTCGTGTATCACGCCACCTATCTGCGGTTTGCCGAACGCGCCCGCACCGAAGCCCTGCGCGACGCCGGCCTGCCCCACGCCGCCATGGTCGACCAACATGGCGTGATGTTCATGGTACGCCGGCTCGATCTGGAGTATCTGCGCCCCGCGCGGCTGGATGATCTTGTGACGGTAACGACCGAGTCGCTGGCGCGCACCGGGGCGACGGTCACGCTGCGCCAGGATTTTTCCATCGCGGGGGAACCGATCGCCCTGGCACGCGTCATGCTCGCTTGCGTGAAGGTCGCCACGGGCACCGCCGCCCGCATCCCCCTGGCCTGGCGCGCCGCGCTGGCCGCCTGAGGAGCTTTCATGCCGGATAACGCCGTACAAGCCGCCAGCCTCGGAACTCCCGGCGGAGACCTCTCCCTGGTCAGCCTGTTCCTGCAGGCCGATATCGTCGTCAAACTCGTCATGCTGCTGCTGCTGCTGGCCAGCGTCTGGGTCTGGGCCGTGGTGTTCGAGAAAATCACCGCGCTGCGCCGCGTCAACCGCACCGCCGACGCGTTCGAAGACCGCTTCTGGTCCGGCGGCAGCCTCGAAGACCTCTACGAACAGGAAGGCGCGCGCCCCTCCAATCCCATGGCCGCCGTGTTCGGCGCCGCCATGGGCGAATGGCGCCGCACC
>JAATGE010000448.1 GCA_015654825.1 Rhodospirillales bacterium | reverse complement strand
TCCCCTTCCTTGAGCCTGGTCGTTTACAATCCGGACGGAATCGCACCAGGCGCGAACAGGTCGCTCAGGTCCGGCATGTTGGCGGCATCGCCCAGGAACTGCGTGCCGACATGGAAAATCTCCTGCATCGTCCGCAGATCGGACGAGTGCGAGAGGTTGACCGCGCTGGCGTAAGGTACGCCGTTCACGTTCGGATGCGCCAACGGAGAGATCACGATCTCCGGAATGGTCGTCACGTAGCTGTCGGACTTTTCGCTCTCGTCCCACCACAAGATGATCGCGCCGTTATCCTGGTAGGCCTTGGAGGCCATGATTTGCGGCAGCACCTGTTTCAGGAAATCGTCGCCCTGACGGATCATGGCATCGTTGCCCGACAGCAACGGGCCGCCACCCAGCGGCACGTAGCCGCCCGGCAGGGGCGAGTGCATGTCGTTGAACTCATTCGGCGTAATCCAGTTGTAGCGTGCGACATGATTGGTGGCGAGGTCGGTCTGCAACTGCTGGATGGGCGCGTAGAACAGGCGCTGCGGGTTGCTCGGCGTTGTGTTGTTGCCGCCGTCCGTATCGACGAAGAAGACTTGCGGATTGTGTTTCGCGGCGTAGGAGTAAGCGCGGGAATGGTTGTAGATATTGCCCGACTTCGCGTAACGGCCGGACAGGCTCTGTAGCGGCACGGTCCACAATGTCCGTTTTGCCGGCGTTTCCAGAGGCCGGCCCACCGCGCCCGTCTTCAGGTCGGTGTCTTCCTGGTACGATTTCCAGGAGATGCCCGCCTGGGTCAGCAGCGCGGTCAGATGCGCCGTGCTGGTCTGCACCGTCGGCCCATTGGGGTCATACGGATCGTTGTCGTTGAGCACGCCGAAATTGGTGCCCGCCTCGGCCCAGATATAGTTCGGCTCCGACGGATGAATGTGCGGGTTCTGGCCGGTCGGCGTCGCCAGGACGTTGTGATAGGCGGCGGCAAACGCGACCTGCGGGCTGAGCGCGCTGGTGCCGGCGACCAGGCTGTTGATGAACGGCGCGTTGGGATTTTGAAAAATCTCCTTTGCGCCGCCGTCGATCCAATCATGGTTTTCCATGGCGATCACGAATACCGTCTTCACTTGCGCTTGCGCCGCGGGCGCGCCGAACGGCAGCAGCGAAGCGAGCGCGGCCGTCGCAAAATATTTATGCTTGTTCATTGAGTTCTCCCGATTGCTGGGTCCGGTCGGCGCGCTGCCGACCGGCGAAGGCCGCTGGTAGCGCCGAATGAAGCTGGTAGCGGCGGGCGCTGGCTACAGCGCACCACGCGATTGCACTCGCTCACCCCGATGAAGCTTCAGTGAACTTTGGTAACAGGAATCAGCCCAGCGAAAACCGTTCCGCTATCTGGAAATCCCCGTCCTTCTGCGTAAACACGCAAATCTCTTCCACCAGGCGCGGCAGGGCCAGCGCATTTCCGAAATGCAGTTCGACCGCTGGAATAACCGACGCCCGCTCCACGTCGTTCAATCGGCGCGTCAAGGTGAGGTGAAAAAACCACTCCTCCATCACATAGGGGTAGCCCCATCGGCGGAGCATTGCTTCCTCGCGGCGGGAAAGGCCGGCGGCGCGACGGCGCGCGGCTTCCGCCAGCGCCGGCGGCGCGCGATGCCGATCCGACTCGCGCACGCACAGATCGGCCAGGGCCTGCACCTCGGGACAAGGCTCCGTCAGGCCAAGGGCCAGGAAGCCGCCGAAATCCCTCGGTTCCAGCGCCGGCAGCGAAAACGGCCGCGAGGCCTGCGCAACCCGCGCCGCGGTGGCACAGAATTCATCGAGCCCGCCGGCCAGCCGCATCGGCGAGCGCAACGTGCAATGAAACCCGTAAAGCCGCGCAGTGGAGGTAAGCTCGACGATGTTCGGCACATCGGGCGGCACCACGGCAACGCCGCTTTCCGCATCGCGCCCCAGCCACGCGGAGCCCAGCTTCCAAAGCGGGTCGGCTCGTCCCGGCGCCCAATAAATCGCGGCCCGCATGACACCAACGTAAGTCCCATCCCAACGCGACGCAAGACAAGGCGTCGGAGGCCGGACGAACGCTACATGCAACGCCCGGAGCCAATTAACAAAAGTTTTTTGGTTCTTTTTTTCAAAAAAG
>JAATGE010000328.1 GCA_015654825.1 Rhodospirillales bacterium | reverse complement strand
GCCGACCGCGCCGGCGAAGAGGCAGAAATACGGGCTGAGGCCGGCCAGCCATCCCTTGCTGGTAGCGGTTTCCGTTACTGAAGCGGCGCGGGCTTCGCTACGCGGCAAACTCAACGCAAGAGGCAGTACCGCAAGGCCAAACAGATTGACTACGAACGGCAAGTGCCAGCTGGTGCGTGCAAGGTCGCCGACGATGGGATATGAGATCACGGCGGCCAGGCTGCCGAACAATGCCTGCAAGCCGAACAATGTGGCACGCTCGCGTTCCGGGAGGCGGCCGATACCGTCGAGCGCCGCGGTCAGTGCGCCGGCCACGGAAATTCCCAGTATGAGCCGTAACAGCAGGACTACGCGCAAATCATCGAGCAGGGCGGGGAGGGCGCCCGCCAGCATGTACAGCAGGATCGAAACGAGGTAGACGCGCCGGTAGCCGAGCCGCGCGACGATATAGCCCGCGACCGGTGATGCCAGCGCGAATGCGGGCGAACCGATACTGGCGACCCACAGAACCAGGCCGGCTTGCGGCGAATGTGCGAACGCGGCGCCCATGCGGGGCACCATGGGCCCGATCGAGAATAGTCCGACGGCGATAAATGTGCCGCTGAGTACCAGCGAGGCCTTACCCAATAGCCCGATTTTGCCGGGCGTGGCATCGATCGCCGTCATTTGGACCGTTCCTTGATTTCCCTCTATCGTGGCGTACGGTTTGCGAACCGGTCCGGCAACGCGGAGCGGCCCGCTATCAGGCTGGCGATGTACGTGCGGCTTTTCATGCCAGGCCGCCGGCCTCGGCCAGTGCATCCAGATGGTGGTTGGCGTCGCCGAACAGCGTGTCGATCGCTGTCAGGCGCTTGAAGGCGTGGCCGACCTGGTATTCCGCGGTAATGCCGATGGCGCCATGCAACTGTACTGCCTGCTGGCCGATGAACCGACCCGAGCGGCCGATCTGGATTTTTGCCGCCGAGATATTGCGGGACCGTGTGCCGGCGTCTTCCAGCGGCAATGAGACGGCGGCGAACAGCGCCATGGAGCGGGCCAGTTCCAGCTGGATCAGCATGTCTACGCAACGATGCTGCAAGGCCTGGAAGCTGCCGATCGCGACGCCGAACTGGTGGCGGGTTTTCAGATATTCGGTGGTCATGTCGAGCGTTGCTTCCATGATGCCGACCGCCTCCGCGGTGAGCGCCGCTATCGCGGTTTCAATCACGGAGCGCAGGATGCCGGCGCCGGCGCCGGGCGCGCCCAGCATTGCGTCGGCGGCAACCGGTGCGGCTTCGAACGTCACGTCGGCGATGCGCCTGCCGTCATAGGTCGGGGCGCCGCGGACCGTAACGCCTTCGGCGCGCGCATCGACCAGGAACAGGGCGATGCCCTGATCGGTGCGTGCGCTGACGATCAGCTTGTCGGCACTGTCACCATCCAGCACGGCCGATTTTTCGCCGTCGAGCAACCAGTAGCCGTTGCGGCGCGTTGCCTTGGTTCGGATTTGCGTCAGTGTGTGGCGGGGCGCGTGGCGTTCGCCGTGCGCCAGGGCGATCAGGGTTTCGCCGGCGATCAGGCCGGGCAGCAATATTGCCTTCTGCGCCGGCGTGGCTGCCAGCGCGAGCGCAGTGCCGCAGAGGACGACGGTGGACAAATAGGGTTCCACCACCAGGCCACGGCCCAGCGCCTGCATGACCAGCATCGTTTCGACACCGCCGGCGCCGAAGCCGCCATCCTGCTCGGCGAACGGCAACGCCAGAAGGCCGAGTTGCGCGAACTCCGCCCAGATGGCGCGGCTGAAACCGGGCGGTTCGCGCACATACCGCTCCCGGCTCAAAAAGTCATATCGGTCGGCTACGAAGCGCGTGACCGTTTCGCCGAGCAGGCGCTGTTCTTCGGTGAGGGATAAATTCATGATGCGAGGCCGGGGGCGGTGCCGTTCGAGCCCGCCGGAGCCGCTTCGCGAAAGCGGGCGGCGCAAGACGGCACCCGACGCCCAAAATTCAAGATCATAGGCCGAGCACCGTTTTTGCAACTATGTTACGCTGGATTTCGTTGGAGCCGCCGAAGATCGATACCTTGCGCATGTTGAAATAGTAGGGCGCGGCCGCTTCGATCCATCCGTCCGCGAGGGGTGCGTTCGCGCCGTGCGCCTCCGGCCTCATGGCCAGGCCCTCGGGCCCGGCAAGTTCCACCACCATTTCGGTCAGCGCCTGTTGCAACTCGGTGCCTTTGATTTTCAGAATGGAGGCGGCGCTGTTGGCGCCCGTGCCGTGGCCCGCCTGGCTGTCGGCGGCCACGACACGCAACTGGGTGATTTCCAGCGCCTTCAGTTCCACTTCCAGTTCCACCCGGCGCCGGCGAACGCGCGCCTGGTCCGCGGGGGAGAAGACGCCGCTCTCGGCCAGCAGCGCTTCGATTTCCTTCACCCGCAGCACACGTTCCTTCGACAACCCCACGCGGGCGATGCCACTGCGCTCATGCCCCAGCAGCGCCTTGGCATAGTCCCAGCCTTTGTTCTCCTCGCCGATCAGGTTTTCCGAGGGCACGCGCACCGCATCGAAAAAGACTTCGTTGGCGTCGCGCTCGCCGTCGATGGTTTCGATCGGCCGCACGGTGATCCCCGGGGATGCCATGTCGATCAGCAGGAATGAAATGCCGCGCTGCGGCTTGGCGGCCGGATCGGTGCGTACCAGCGCGAACATCCAGTCCGCATGCTGGGCCTGCGTTGTCCAGATTTTTTGGCCGGTGACGACGTAATGGTCGCCGTCGCGCACCGCCCTGGTTTTTAGCGACGCCAGATCGGATCCGGCGCCGGGTTCGGAAAAACCCTGGCACCACCAATCGTCCAGGTTCGCGATGCGCGTCAGGAAGCGCTGCTTCTGGGCGTCCGTGCCGAACTTGCAAAGCACCGGGCCGATCATGTTGACGTTGAACGGCGAAGGCTCCGGCGCGCGGCCCAGAGCCATTTCCTCCTGAAAAATATAGCGTTGCGCCGGTGTCCAGCTTTGACCGCCATAGTCGACCGGCCAGGCGGGCGTGGCCCAGCCGCGGGCGTTCAGAATACGCTGCCAGCGCACCAAATCTTCCTTGCCCAGGTGCCGGCGCTCCAGCATTTTTTGGCGCAGGTCGTCGGGCAGGTAATCGCGCAGGAAGGCGCGCACCTCATTGCGAAATGCCTGTTCTTCCGGTGTGAAACTCAAATTCATGCGCGGCTCCGCCAGTCGCGGGCAAAATCTCCGGTTTTTCGACGGATCGCCAAGCAAGCGGGGAAAAATTCACGTGGCGGATATGTGCGGCGTTACGATGCGCTGAGATCGAGCATCACCTTGCCGGCACGGCCAGGCGCGGCCGCGTGGCGCAGCGCCGCGTGAAGATCGCGCAGCCGGTAGGTGGCGGCGACCGGTGGGGTATAGGAACCCAGCGCGGCGGCAAGGTCGCGGTAGAAATTCGTCAGTTGCGCGGGCGTGGCGCCGGCCTCCGCGGGGCGCAGACTGAAGCCGCGCACTTGCAAGTCCCGGGCGGTCAGCAGCGTGGATGGAATGGAACAGGGCGCGCCGGAGAGGTGGCCGAACACGGTCAGCGTGCCGCCGCGGGCCAGGCATGCGGCGAGGCGGCCGCTCGCCTCCCCGGCCACGCAGTCCAGCGCCAGGCGGATCGGGGCGCCGTGCGTGGCGGCGGTAACCCGCGCCGCGAGATCGGGGCCATCCTCCACGACGATTTCGCCTTCGCAGGGAAGCAGAGAGTCGATGCGACGCACGACGCTGCAACAACGTAGGCCGAGGCCGGCGGCGAGCCGGGCGACGCATCGGCCGACCATTGAGTTCGCGGCGTTCTGGATGACGAAATCGCCTGTTGTCAACGGCACCATCAGCAACAGACGCCGTGCGGTCGCGGGGTTGATGCGCAGGGTTGCCGCGGCGGTGAGGGATAGGCCGGGCGGTACTTTCACGACGGAAGTCGCGGGCAGGCGCCAATGCTGCATCCAGCAGCCGCGCACCAGTGGGAGGACGAGATCGCCTGGCGCGAAGTTGGTTTCGGCGCCGGCTTCGGTGACGATGCCGACGCCCTCGGCGCCCAGCGGCGCGGGGAGGTCGATGCCGATTGCGTAGTTACCGGCGATGATCAACAGGTCCGCCGGGTTGATCGGTGCCAGGCGCATGTGCAGAACGACTTCGCGCGGGGAGGGTGGGCCTGGGGCGGGTGTTTCGGCTATTGAAACGTTATTGCGTTCGAGAAGCGTGGCGGCTTTGGGCATTGGGTGGTTTCCTCGGAAGCCAAGGGAAGGCCAGGGCTCTGCCCTGGACCCGCTGGGGCCTGAGGCCCCAGACCCCCATTCGTTGGAGGGAACGGCGAAGCCGTCGGGTAAAAGCTTCGTCGTTCCCGCAATGAGTGGGGGTCTGG
>JAATGE010000355.1 GCA_015654825.1 Rhodospirillales bacterium | reverse complement strand
GGCGCGATCTTCGGCTGGGGACATGCGAACGGGGCCCGGCTGATCAGCGCCGCACTGGCAGTCGCGGCCGCGGCGTGCGTGGCCACAACCCCTGCCCTGCCCGATCGGATCGCCCGACTGTGGGCCATGTCGCTGTTCCTTGGCCTGACCGCCAGCGTGTGGCTGCTGCAGGGGCTCTATCTGGTGAATTATCATGCCATCGGCGGGTTTCTGCTGGTGGCGGCGCTGACCCTGTTCGTGGTGCCCGCGTGGCGCGGCGCGCAGCCGGACCGAGCGCGCGCCGCGATCGCCGGGGCATGCTGCACGCTGGCCGTGGCCACGGCCTATTCGTTTGGACCCGCGATTGTACTGCTGAGCGCCAGCGCGCTGTGGGCGATGGCGCTGTGTCCCGGGGACAGCGCCTGGAGGGCTTTTCTCGCCGGCGCCGCAGCCGCGGCACTTGGCGTCCTGGTGTGGCTGCTGATGTTCGGCAATGTGCTGGGCTACCTGGCTTTTCATTTCGTCGAAAATCAGTTTGTCCAAGTGCATTTCATGGCATTTACGGTGCCCAATTTCCTGCGCAGCCTGGTGCCGCGGTTGCTTCCGTGGGCCCTGGTGCAGACGCTGGCGTTGCTGTGCTGGGCGGTTTCGCTCGCCCTGTTTCTGGCCGGCGCTATCGGCAAACAGGCGCCGCGGCGCCTGGCCGGCCCCATTCTGCTCGGTTTCGCCGGCATACTGGCGTTGGACGCGCGCGGCAGCGCATCGTTTCAGAACGGAGCTTTCCTGCTCGCTTGCATCGCAATGTTCGCGATCGCCTTGCCGGCGACAATGATACACAACCCGGCGGTGCAACGTCCGATCTGGCTCGCGGCCGGCACGCTGCTGATGGGGCTGTGCATAACCGGCACCGAACTGGCCGGCAGGCACGCCACGGGCAACCCGGTCAGTTTTACGCGCGCCCAGCTGGTGGCGGGCCTGCCCCGGACCGACCTCGGCGTTTCCGCGGCGCCGGAGTTCCAGCGCATCCGCGCGCTGGTGCGGCCGGACGAGCGTGTTCTGGCCCTGCCCTATGCGCCGGGCCTCTACATGGCGGCCGACCGTATGCCGATGGACCGGTATTTCACTTACCTGCCCTGGGAAGCGGCCTATGCGAAGGCGCCATGGTTCGGCGAGGCGCACGATCTGTGCGCCGATCTGCCGAAAGCGCCGCCGCGGCTGATCTATTTCGATCACTGGAAGGTATGGAACACCTACGACATGCGCGACTACATGCCCTGCCTGTTTGTATTTCTGCAGGCGCATTACCGGCGGCAGACCGATTTTCCCGATCTCTATGTGCGGGTCGACCAGACCGGCAACGGACCGATCCAGCCATGACGCCGGCACATTTTGGCGCGATTTTCCGGCGCGACGCCATCGCCCTGGGCGGTTCCGCGCGATATTTGTTGTGGAACGAGGTCGGCGCACCTTTATGACCCCGGCGGCGCCTCCGATCTATTCTCCGGCAGCGACGCGCGCCGGCCTGCCGGCATTGCTGGCGGCCTCGGCGCTTGCCGTTCTTGCCGCCATCTTCTTCGCCATCCGCGTCTGGCACGGCTACCGGTTCATCGGTTTCGTCGATGAATCGGAACATCTTCTCGGCGGCTGGATGCTGAACCAGGGCGCCATTCTGTATCGAACTTTTGTCAGCCAGCACGGGCCGGTTACCTTCATGCTGACGCAGGCGTACGGCGCGATCTTCGGCTGGCGGCATCCGAACGGTGCCCGCCTGATCAGTGCCGCCCTGGCATTGGCGGCAGGCGCGTGCGTGGCCACCACCCCTGCCCTGCCCGGCCGCATCGCCCGGCTTTGGGCCGTGTCGCTGTTCTTCGGCCTGAGCGCGAGCGTATGGCTGCTGCAGGGCCTGTACCTGGTGAATTACCACGCCATCGCCGGGTTCCTGCTGGTGGCCGCGCTGGCCTTGTGCGTGGTGCCGGCGTGGCGCGGCGTCGGCGTCGGCCCCGCACGCGCGGGCCTGGCCGGTGCGTGCGGCACCCTGGTCATTGCAACCGCCTATTCATTTGGGCCAGCTATCGTTCTGCTGAGCGCCAGCGCCATATGGGCGCTGGCGCGGCGGGGCGGGTACGCGGCCTCGCGGGCGTTTTGCGCCGGCGCCGCTGCCGCTGGATTTTGCGTTCTCGCCTGGCTGCTGCTGTTCGGCGACGTGCCGGGCTACCTGGCTTTTCATTTCGCGGAGAACCAGTTCGTCTTCGTGCATTTCATGACATTCACGTTCGCCAACTTCTGGCACAGCCTGGTGCCCGCCTGGCAACCCTGGGCGCGGGTGCAGACTTTTGCCGTGCTGTGCTGCGCCGTTTCGTTTTTCCTGATGCTGGTGCTGGACCTGGCGCCGCCGCGCCGGCATTTGGCGGGTCCTATCCTGCTCGGTCTGGCGGGCACGCTGGCGTTGGGCGCGCGCGGCGGACCGTTGTTCCAGAATGGATCTTTCCTGATCGCCGGCATCGGCCTGGTCAGCCTGGCGCTGCCAGCCGCCTCGATGCGCTGCCCGAAAGTGCCGCGCCCGATCGGCCATGCCGCCGGCACGCTGCTGGTCGGGCTCGTGATCGTCGGAACTGAAATGACCGGACGGCACGCCGTGAGTTCGCCAGTTGCCATGACGCGCGCCGAAATGGCGGACGTGCCACGCGTCGATCTCGGTATCTCCTGGGCCCCGGAGTTCGTTCGCATCCGCGCGCTGGTAGCACCGGATGAACCGATCCTGGTCGTTCCCTATGCGCCCGGCGTCTACATGGCGGCCGATCGCCGGCCGATGGACCGGTATTTCTATTATCTGCCCTGGGACGCCGCCTATGCAAAGGCGCCCTGGTTCGGCCAGACCCACGATTTATGCGCCGACCTGCCGAAAGCGCCGCCGCGGCTGATCTATTTCGATCATTGGAAGGTATGGGACCGCTACGACATGCGGGACTACGTGCCCTGCCTGTTCGCGTTCCTGGCCGCGCACTACCGACAGCAAAACGATTTTCCGAGCCTTTATGTCCGGATGGACCCGGGCGCCGGTGAACCGGGCGCACCATGACGCCAGACGATTGCCTGCATCGCCCGACCGACCCGGCTTCGCGGCAGCCTCACCGATGGATCGAACCCGCGGCGATCATTTTGCTGCCGCTGATTGTCCACCTGCCCGCCCTGCTCGGCTTCCTCTCGGCCAACCCGATTTACTGGATGTCCCACCTGGCGCTTCACCCACCTCAGCAGACGCAGCTGATGCCCGGATTTCCCGGCTGGGTCGATGGCAATGCAGGTATTACCACGCAAGCGCTCGGCCGCCTGGCCGCCGAGGACTGGCTGCACGGCATCGTTCCCTGGTGGAATCCCTATTCCGGCATCGGCCTGCCGCTGGCGGCGGAAATGCAGTGTTCCGCGCTGTTTCTGCCCTTCGTGCTGCTGCTGCATTTCGATGACGGCGTGCTCTATCTGAAACTCGTTCTGCAAATCGTCACCGCCACCTGCATGCTGGCGCTGCTGCGTCAACTGGGTGTCGGGCGACGCGTCGCCCTGCTCGGCGCCGTCATGGCCGAATTCAACGGCACCTTCGCCTGGTTCAGCCATGCGCCGATCATGCCCGTCGCCTTCTTGCCGTTGTTGCTGCTGGGCATCGAACGGTGTCGTGCGCAGACACGTGACGGAAAGCCCGGCGGCTGGTTGGCGATCGCGGCCGCCATCGCATTTTCCATTACCGCCGGATTTCCCGAAACCGCCTACCTCGACGGCCTGCTGGGGCTCGCCTGGGCGCTATACCGGGTCGTCACTTTCGGCCCGGGCGGTCGGGGGCTGGCCGGCAGGATCACCATCGGCGGCATCACCGGCCTGCTGATCTCCGCCCCGGCCTGGCTGGCGTTTCTCGAGTTCCTGCCGCGCGCTTACGTGTCCGTGCATGCCGATTACAGCGGCGAAGCGCTGCTGCCGGGCAGCTACGCCATGCTGCTGCTGCCCTATATTTACGGCTCGCTGCTATACGGCCCGGAAATGCTCGGGCAGCAGGCCAATCTCTGGTGGCACAATGGCGGTTATTGCGATTTATTGCTGATATTCCTCGCCGGCCTGGGCCTGCTGCAGACGGGCGGACGCGACCGCGGATTGCGCTGGCTGCTGGTCGCCTGGTGCGCCGTTACGCTGGGCAAGGCGGCGCGGCTGCACCTGTTTGCCGACGCATTGAATCTGCTGCCGTTCATTAAACAGACAATGTTTTTCGTCTATATCACGCCGAGCTGGGAAATATCACTGATCATCCTTGCCTGTCTGGCGCTGGATGACTGGCACCGCGGCCGCGTGCCGACGGCCTCAAGAGTGCTTGCCGCCGGCGCGCTGTGCGTGGCGGCGGCCGGCGTCGCGATAATGCTCGGCAGTTCCGATATCGCGTTGCTGGCAACCCATGTCCGGGGATATGGGTTGTTCGCACTCGGCAGCGTGGCATTGGCCATGTTCGGTATCGCAGCGATCGCGGTGCTGATGACGCGAACACCCGGCGTTCGTCGCAGCACCGCCCTGTGCGCATTTGTCACCGCAAACAGCCTGCTGCTGTTCGCTTTGCCGGTGCTCTCGGGGACGCACGGTGCAAAACTCGATCTTGGCCCGGTTACTTTCCTGCGCGACCGGCTGGGTCTGTCGCGCTTCTTCAGCATGTGGGTGTTGCCGGCAAATTACGGCGCCTATTTCGGCATCGCTTCGGTGAACCACATTTATCTGCCGGTGCCGCAATCGTGGGTGGACTATATCCATTCCCATATCAGTGCCACCATGGACGGCGTGACGTTTTTTGGCGAATCACTGGGGGTCCCCGGCCCTGGCGAAGACCTGTTGACCGACGCCATCGCGCCACGGATGCCGGTACGGGATGCGCTGCGCGCTTACGAAAAACTCGGCGTACGTTATGTTCTCGCACCCTCCGGCACCTATCCATTCACGGATAATTCCGGGCCGCCGCTCAGCCTCACTCGCAACTTGCCGGTGATATTGGCGAACGGCCAAGCCCTGGCAGGCAGCTTTCCGGCCGGCTGGTTCAGGGACGGTGTGGTGCGCGGTATCGGCGTGCAAATTGGCACTTTTTTCGGCGCGGCCGACGGTACATTGCAGATTTCCGTGTGCAGCGGCACCGCCTGCGCGCAAGCCAACGCCTCCGCCGCCCGCACCGCCGACAACAATCTGGCATGGGCGACGTTCAACACGCCTTTGCATGTCAGCACCGGCCAACAACTACTTTTCAGGGTGCACTATATCAACGCCACGCATCACGTCGTGGTTTGGCTGTGGCCGTTGCAATCAGCGGCAAAGCCGGTCGTCGCCGGTCCCGACGGCTTGCACCGCGACTTAGCTCCCCTGCTGTCGCTGCGCTACGAGACCGACGCGCCGCTTCCAGCCCTGGTATATCGCAGCAAGACCACCGACATCTACGAACTTGGCGATCCCGCCCCGTATTTTTCGACATTGTCTGGCCATTGTCAGCTACGGCCAGTGTCACGCGACACGCTTTCTGCCGCCTGCACCGCGCCCGACATCCTGATCCGTCGGGAACTGTTGTTTCCCGGCTGGACAGCCATGATCGACACGCGCCACGAAGAGTTGCGGGCGCATGACACGATCTTCCAGTCCCTCGACTTGCCGCAGGGGAATTCCTTGATCCGCTTCTTCTATCGTCCGCCCTATATTGGCTGGGCCTATGGGGCGACCGGCCTTGGGCTTCTGGCCGTCGTGGCAAGCCTGACATTCCGTAACGAAGGCCGCAACCGGGGCAAACCCTGCGATGTCTGACCGCGCCGCGATGCTGCCCGCACATCGGTCCTTGTCGAGCCACGACGCTGGCAGGATCGTGCCCGCCGCGACGTTGGCCGTGTTGGCCGCGCTGCTGTTCTGCCGGCGCGCCTGGCATGCGTTGTGGTTCGCGAATTTCATCGACGAAACGGAACATATCGTCGGCGGCCGCGTGCTGCTCGCCGGCGGCATTCTGTATCGCGATTTTGTCGATCAGCATGGGCCGCTGCCCTACGTGCTGGCGGAAATCTCCGGCCTGGTTCCCGCCCTGCCGCAGCCGGCGGCGGCACGCGGGCTGATGCTGCTGCTGATGCTTGCGGCGATCGTTGCGGTTGCCGCCAGCCCCGGCGTGCGCGGCACCTGGGAACGGCTGTGCGCGGTGGCGTTGTTCGTAGGCCTCGGCACCAGCCTATGGATCGTGCACGTGCTGGGCATGCTCACATACCAGCCGATCGCCGGCATGCTGTTGGTCATCGGATGTGCGCAGTTCACGTTCTGCACCTGGTGCGGCGCGCCACCACGCCGGGCCGGCCTGGTCGCCGCCGGCGCCGCGTTCGCACTGGTGCCGTTCGCCGCCTATTCCTATGCGCCGGCTGCATTGTTGCTAGTAGCCAGCGGCATCGTAG
>JAATGE010000061.1 GCA_015654825.1 Rhodospirillales bacterium | reverse complement strand
CCGCCGAGCGGTTGGCCTGCTGCACTTCGGCCTGGGTGAATGGGCTGGGCGAGACCAAAACAGTCACGATCTGATTGACCGAAAAAGCCATGATATGCGATTGCAGTTCGTCGGCCGGTACGCCCCTTGCCTTCAGCGTTTCGGCCGCGAGGGAGAGCAGGCGGTAGAATTCGGCCTTGTGGCCGACCGATCCGAACCAGCGCGAAACTTCGAGAACCCCGTCCGGGTGAAGGCGGGCGAGAAAATCCTTCCAGGCGTCGACGGTGTAGAGCCGGTTTTCCGACATGGTAAGGCCACCCGCCGCCGTGGCCGCCCACGTATCGATCAGCGACACCTGTATCAGGTCGAAGCTCTGATGGCCCTGGTTGAGCCAGCTCCGGGCCTCGGCATTGACCAGGGATACGTCGGGACGCTTGTAGAAGTAGCCGGCGTATTCGGCGAACCGCTTGGTCAGCACCTCGAAGATCGCCGGGTTCATTTCTATGCCGGTGACATGTTGCACGCCAAAATAGAGGGCGGACATCACATCGCGGCCGCCACCCACGCCGATCACGGCCACCGTTTTCATCGGGCTGACATAGTATGCCATATTGATGATGTCGTTGGCGAGGAAGGCAAACGGCCGGAGGTCATGGCCGTCAAAGCGCGTGATGACGGTCTTTGCCTGCGCATCGATATCCATGAAAAGCTGGTCGGTATGTTGCGTCTGCGGGTGGCCGAATCCCCAGCCGAACGGCTTGCCGGTCTTGCCGGTCTGCGCATCGTCCTCGGCACCCGAGGTAATGTCGTAGGGCACGACCCGGATCCGCGAAAGCGCGTTCCAGCGTTCGAAGATGATGTCCTGTTGCGGGCCGCCCTTGGCCCACATGACGCGCAGGTGATTGCTGCCCGTGAGGTACAGGCCGCTCTGCAGCAGGCAGGCCACGCCGAAAACCGCGGCCAGCGCGCGGGCCCTGCCGAGCGTCGGCGTGCCACGCGGCGCCATGATGCAGGCGGCAACCGAGATAATCGCCGCCAGTGCGAAGAAAATGCTGATCGGGTCGATCAGGAACAGCAGCGCCACGATACCGATGCAGCCGGTGGCCGCGCCCACGAGATCGGCGGCGTAGAGCCTGCCGATGGAAAAGGATGAACGGGTCAGCGTCAGCGTTACGCAGATCCCGCTATAGACGAACGGAATGGTGAACAATATCAGCGAAACGGTCACCGCGGGCAGCGCCAGGCCGTGCGGCAGGACCCAGGGAATATATATGAACCACAAGACGATCGAAATGCTGCTGACGGCGAAGCGTACCGCGGCCTTTGCCCACTCCTCGTTCAATTTTTCCGGGGCAAACCGTTGCTTGTCGAGATAGACACGCTCCGCGCCGATGGTCAGGCCCAGCATGACCAGCGAAACACCGGCGAATGCGAAATGGTAATACAGCATGACGCTGAACAGCCGTGTCAGCAGCACCTGATAGGCGAGTACGGCGAAAGCGATGATGAAAATGCCGATGAGATGGGCTCGCCGGTTGGTGGCGGACAGTGCGGTCATTGGGCGTCCCTCGTATCGCGCGGTCGGGCTGTTCCGTCAGTCCCGACTTCGCTCTCCCCAAAGACCGGCGCTCGTTTCAGCCGGCTCAAGGATGGCAGCGTTGGATGATTCGGTCGAGCGTTGTTCTCCGGCCTCGCTGACCGACGGCGTGCCGCCGCCTGCGTTCGCGCTGCGCGGCGGGAGTTTGCTGTGGGCGCCGTTGCGGATCGTTGGGTACGTCCCCGGATTACGCTTCACTAATCCGGGCTACGATTCGGTATGTGTGTTGGCCCGGAACAGATGAAATGGGGTCTGGGGACTTGTCCCCAGCGGGTCCAGGGCAGAGCCCTGGCCTTCCTTACTTTGCCAATGCGGCCGCCACGCGGCGGGCGAACGCCGCCGGGTCGCGGGGAGCGTCGCCGTCCTGCACGCGGGCCAGGTCCAGTAGGGTTTGGGCGGCGTCGGCGACGTCTTCGCCGGCTTTTTGTTGCGCGGCCAGGGCGTGGATCAGGGGGTGGCGCGGGTTGATTTCGAGGATCGGGGCGGCGTCGGGCATGGGGCGGCCGGTGCGGCGTAGCAGGCGCTGCATTTGCAGGTCCGGGCCGCGCGTGGAGGCGGCCAGAACGGCGGCGCTGTCGACCAGGCGGTCGGTGGGGCGTACGTCGTCCACGGCGTCGCCGAGGGCGGATTTCAGGGCGGGGATCAGGGCGGTGACGTCGGCCGCTTCGCCCTCGGTCGCGGGGGCGGGCAGGCGGGACAGGTCGGCGGCGCCCTGCGTCACGCTGCGGATCGGCTTGTCTTCAAAAGTCGTGACGCGCTCGGGCCAGAAGGCGTCCACCGGATCGGTGAACAGCAGCACTTCGATGCCGCGGGCGGCGAAACCTTCGAGTTGCGGTGAGCCGCGCAGGGCGGCTTCGTCGTCGCCGGCGAGGTAGTAGATCGCTTCCTGGTTCGGTTTCATGCGGCTGACGTAATCGGCGAGCGAGGTCCAGCCCTCGGCCGTGGTCGAGTGGAAGCGCATCAATTCGGTCAAAGCGGGGCGGTGTTCGGTGTCGCCCCAGAGGCCTTCTTTCAGGATCGGACCGAAATTCTGCCAGAATGTGGTGTATTTATCGGCGTCCTTGGCGCGGGTTTTCAATTCGGTCAGCACGCGGTTGGTGACGGCGCGGCGGATGCGGGCGAGCACCGGGGTTGCCTGCAGCATTTCGCGGCTGACGTTCAGCGGCAGATCCTCGGTGTCGACGACGCCCTGCACGAAGCGCAGGAATTCCGGCAGCAATTTGGCGTCCGCGGTGATGAACATGCGGCGCACATGCAGGCGGACGTGGCTTTCGCGGTCCTCGCCGAACGGATCGAACGGGCGGCCGCCGGGGATGAACAGCAACGCGTAGAACTCGAGCTGGCCTTCGGCGCGCCAGTGCAGGGTGGCCCAGGGTTCATCGAACGCATGCGCCAGGTGGCGGTAGAGTTCGGTGTAGGATTTCTCCTCCACTTCGGCCTTCGGCTTGCGCCAAAGGGCCGTGCCTTCGTTGGCGGGCACGTCCTTGCCGTCGCGCTCGATCGTGACGGGGAGCGTGATGTGGTCCGCCCATTTCCGGATGACCGTTTCGAGGCGGTACGGCTCCAGGTACTCCTCGGCGTCGGATTTCAGGTGCAGCACCACGCTGGTGCCGGGTTGGTCGCGGGTGGCGGGTGCGAGCGTGTATTCGCCGCGGCCGTCGCTGGCCCAGGTCCAGGCCTGGTCGGAGCCGGCGCGGCGCGAGGTGACTTCGACCCGATCGGCCACCATGAAGGCGGAGTAGAAGCCGACGCCGAACTGGCCGATCAGGGCGGGGCGTTCCTCGCTGCTGGCGTCCTCGAGGCTGGCGGAGAAGGCGCGGGTGCCGGAGCGGGCGATGGTGCCGAGGTTTTGCGCCAGGTCCTCGCGCGTCATGCCGATGCCCTGGTCGGCGATGGTCAGCGAGCGCGCGGGGCGGTCCGGCACCACGCGGATCGAGGCGTCCGCGGGGCTGCCGATGGCGGGGTCGGTCAGGGCCTCGAAGCGGCGGCGGTCGGTGGCGTCGGCGGCGTTGGCCACCAGCTCGCGCAGGAAGATCTCGCGCTCGGAGTAGAGCGAATGGACCACGAGATCGAGCAGTCGCCCGACCTCGGCGCCAAAGTTGTGGCGCTCCTCGGCGGCTTGTGGCGCGTTCTCGGTCATCTGTTCTCTCCGCTCGGTCACCAGTAAGGATCAGGGTCGCGATCACCGAAAGCCTCGCGAGGCAGGCGGTGACGGCCGCGTCGGCGGCAGGCATTCGTGGGGCGGGTCGGCGAAAGCCTGTGCCAGGTCGGCGGGGCGCGATATGCGGCGGACGGGGACGCTATTCAACCACGTGGCCGGCATGTGAGCGATACACGCAAAGGTTGTGCGCTGCCCGACCCACGCTAGAAAGTAGTGGTTTGGACGGTGGAGGGGTGGCTGGCGTGATGCCGGGGAGCGTCCAACTTATTTGTCGCGGTCGCTTTTATGGATGTGTGACCTGGGTGTGACAACGGCTTGAATCTTATTAAAGAAACAAATTAGGGGTATGTTAGCTGTTGCGCCGCGTAGGGGCCTTCTGTAATAGGCGCATTGCGAATCAATTTGGGGCGGGTCCGTCATGGCGTTTCGTCATATTTTTGCAGCCGGGTTGCTCGGCATCGTGGCCAATTCGGCGGCGCATGCGGACAGCATTACCTACGCCGACTTTCTCAGCACCGCGGGGCTGACGTTTCAGGGCAGCGCGGCACAGGTCAACAGCAACCAGGTGGCGCTGACGCCGTCCGCCAACTTCAGTTCTGGCGCGGCTTTCGCCAGCAACCAGTTCGCACTGGGCGCGGGCGGCTACTTCAGCACCTCCTTCCAGTTCTCGATCGATCCGGACCCGAGCGGGACCAACGCGAACGGGTTCGCGTTCGTGCTGACCAGCGACGCCACCGGGCTCGGCACCTCAAGCACGAGCCTCGGGCTGACGGCAGCCAACAGCCTGGCGATCGAGTTTCGGACGTTCAACAATTCCATGACCGGCCCCGCCGGGAACAACAACCTCGTCGGTGTCGCGGCGAACGGCAACCTGGCCTACGGCAGCCTGCTCGGAAGCGGCACGCCTTACGGCCAGCCGACCTGCGACCGGCTGAACTACACCCAGGCCGGCTGCCTTTCGAACGGCGACATCTGGACCGCGAACATCAAGTATCAGGCCGGCCTGCTGACCGTTACGCTGAAGGATGGCCAGCAGTCGGAGACCACGGTGATTTCCGGGCTTTCGCTCGATCTGCTGAGCATCCTCGGCACCGGCAATGTGTATGCCGGCTTTACCGGATCGACCGGTGCGAAGCAGGAGCGGGTGCGGCTGCTGGACTGGAGCTTGAGCTCCGATGTGCCGGAGCCGGTCAGCATCGCGCTGTTCGGCGTTGGGCTGGCGGCGCTGGGCATGGTGCGCGGACGCCGCACGATCGGCTAAACCGGGCGCGCGTTGCGCCTGATGGAAAGTTGGAACCCGCGGCGCTAGCCGCGGGTTTTTCTTTTGTGAATGGCAGGCGCCTTGGATTTTGACCGGTCAAAGGCCAGGGGCTCTGCCCCTGGACCCCGTTGGGGCCTTAGGCCCCAAACCCCAATTTTATTTGTTCCGAGGTTGGCATTAAGGCCGAGCCACTCTGGAACGGGCGTTAGCCGGCGGCGATGGCTTCGTGATGGTGAATGACCTCGCGAATGACGAAGGCCAGGAATTTTTCGGCGAATTCCGGATCCAGCCTGGCACCTTCGGCGAGCGCCCGTAGCCGGGCGATCTGCTGCGCCTCGCGCGCAGGGTCGGCCGGCGGCAGGTGAAGGCGCGCCTTCAGGCGGCCGACTTTCTGCGTGCACTTGAATCGTTCGGCTAGCAGATAGATGAGCGCGGCGTCGATGTTGTCGATACTGGCCCGCAGCGCCAGAAGCTCGTCCGGTAGTTCTTCGGCCATGCTGGTCCCCTTCGGGTATTGATACGGATAGTCAAGGCCAGGGGCTCTGCCCCTGGACCTCGTCACGCCGGAGGCGTGCTGCGCACGACGGGGCCAGTAGGCCCCAGCCCCCATTTATCTGTTCCGAGTCGGACATCGGCTGCGAGCACGCCGCCAAATCCAAATTATCGCCAGACCGTACAGAAGACTCCCGCCGCGCAGCGCGTACGACGGCGGCGGCACGCCGTCGGGGGTCCAGGGGGCAGAGCCCCCTGGGCGGCGAAGCCATTTTAATTAAACGCATCGATTTTGCTTTTAATCCTTCCCTTACCGGTCAACGCCCACGGAAAAGTAGCAACGGGTGTAGGAAATCGGCGAGATTTCCGCCTGGGAATATCTCGCCGCGGATGCCGGCGTTGCGGGCGGCTTCGAGGTCGATGGTTTGATCGCCGACCAGCAGGCAGTGCGACGGTGCCAGTTCCCAGGTGGTGATCAGGTTCAGGATCATGCCTGGCCGTGGCTTGCGCCATTCGCTTTCGCGGCGATAGGCGGGCACGGTCGCTTCCGGGTGGTAGGGGCAGATCCGCCAGTCGTCGATGGTGCCGCCGTGGCGGCGCGCCTCGTCGGCGATCCAGCGCATCAGGCCGGTGACATCCTGTTCGCTGTAGAGGCCGCGGCCGACGCCGCTCTGGTTGGTCACGATGAACACGAGCCAGCCGTGGTCGGTGGCGAGTTTTAAAGCATCGAGGGCGCCATCGATCCAATGAAAGCGCTCACGGCTGCCGACGTAGCCGTGGTCGTGGTTCAGCACGCCGTCGCGGTCGAGGAACAGGGACGGGCGCTGCAGGACCGGTTCGAGTTCGTAGCGGGCGGTTTGCAGGTCGGTGGGGCGGGCGATGTCGACGAAGAAGCCGGCGGCCATCGTCGCGCGCAGGTGGCCGGTGGCGGCGAGGTTGGGCAGTACTTCGCGCCGCAGCGAGCCGCTCGGTGGGCAGAATTCGACGAGGCGGCGGTCGATCGCGGCGATGCCGGAATGCACCAGGCCCGGGTCGGTGGCGGGCGGCGCGGGGTCCAGATGCACGACGTGGCCGGCGTTGATTTGCGCCACGGTGTGGCCGCTGGTGTCGGGCAGTTCGGTGAGCAGCAGGCGGGCGAGCGTTTCGGGGCCGTCGGTGGCGAAATCGCGCAGCAGGGCGGCGAAGTTGGTGGCGAACAGGCAGGTGCCGTTGACCAGCAGGAAACGCTCCGCGAGTTGCGGCGCGGCATGGCGCAGGGCACCGGCGCTGCCGACGTCCGAGGGGGTTGTCGCGAACCGCAGCGAGGCGGGCTTTGGCAGCAGGTCGGCGGCGTGCGCCAGCACTTCCTGAACGTCCTGGCTGAGGGGGCCGGAGACGATCAGGAATTCCTCGACGCCGTAGCGCTGCAGCTCGCGCATCTGCCAGGCGATGAAGGGGCGGCCGCCGATTTCCAGCACCGGCCGCGCGACTTCGCGCTCGATCGCGCCAGGCCAGGTCGCGAGTTCGGCGTTCAGGATCACCGCTTGCGCGAGGGTGGCGGGTCGGCTCATGCGCGGTCCTGGCAGGAGGGGCGGCCGCAGCCGACGGGGTGGCTTGCGCGGGGCCACCTGTGCCGTAGAAGCCCCCGGTTGCCAAGCAGGCGACGTGAGGCCGGCGACGTCAGGCTGGCGAGGTGGGGCAGGCGGGGCAAGATGACCAAGACGCTGCTGTTCCTGGCCCACCGGATTCCGTGGCCGCTCGACAAGGGCGAGAAGATCCGGCCGTACCACATCATCCGTCACCTGGCGGCGCGCTATGACGTGCATCTGGGCTGCCTGACGGAGGGCGAGGCCGAGCCGAGCCTGGTGCCGGCGCTGCTGCCGTTCTGTGCCACGATCGGTGCGTTCCCGATCGATCGCGGGCGGCAGAAGCTGCGTGCATTGTTGCGGGCGCGACCGGGGCGGCCGCTGATGCCGGATTTCTATTTTGACCCGGCATTGAACAACTGGGTGCGCGAATTGCTGCGGGCGCGGCGCATGGATGCGATCTATGTTTCGTCGGTCGCGATGTTTCCGTATGCCGCGGCCGCGGCGGGCACCAGGCGGGTGCTCGATGCGATCGATATCGATTCGGAAAAATGGCGGGCCTACGCGCGAGATGCCGCGTTTCCGATGCGGGCGGTGTGGGCGCGCGAGGCGCGCACGCTGCTGGCGTATGAGCGGAAGGCGGCATCGATGTGCGAGGCGACCTTGTTCGTTTCGGAGGCCGAGGCGCGGCGGTTCGTGGAGCTGGCGCCGGAGGCGGCGCTGCGGGTGGACTGGGTGGAGAACGGCGTTGATCTGGAGCGGTTTTCCCCGGAGTTCGCGAGCGCTTCGCCGTACGATGGCGAGGGGCCGGTGGTCGTGTTCACCGGCAACATGGATTACTGGCCGAATGCCGATGCGGTGACCTGGCTTTCCGAGGCGGTGTGGCCGGCGGTGCGGCAATCCTGGCCGGCGGCGGAGTTCTGGATCGTGGGCGCCAATCCGACGGCGCAGGTGCGCTCCCTGGCGGCGCGGCCGGGGGTGCGGGTGACCGGGCGGGTGGCGGATACGCGGCTGTATCTGGCCCATGCGGAGGTGTGCGTCTGCCCGCTGCGCATTGCGCGCGGCATTCAGAACAAGGTGCTGGAGGGGATGGCGATGGGGCGGCCGGTGGTTGCGACGCCGGCGGCGTTCGAAGGGGTGCGCGCGGTGGCGGGGCGCGATTTGCTGGTGGCGGAGGGGGCGGAAGCGTTCGGGCGGGCGATCGATGCGGTGCTGCGGGGATGGTATGCGGAAATG
>JAATGE010000076.1 GCA_015654825.1 Rhodospirillales bacterium | reverse complement strand
GTTTTCCACGACGGGCCGTAGCCGACGGGCTTGCGCTATTGCATGAACGGCATGGCGCTGACGTTTCAACCCGCACAGGGAGTTTGATAATGCGTGGCATGTTGCTTGGCGGCGCGGCCGCGCTGGAGGCGGGCGCGGCTTTGCTGATTATTCCGGCGCGCGCGGCTAATCCGCGCCCGGTGCCGGCGCCCACGGCCGACCTGGCGGCTAGCGGCGGCGCGCCGCAGTCGGTCGTGCTTTCCGGCGGCTGTTTCTGGGGCGTGCAGGGCGTGTTCGAGCATGTCAAAGGCGTGACGCGCGCTGTCTCCGGCTATGCCGGCGGGGACAAGAAAACGGCGGACTATGAGTCTGTGAGCCAGGGCGACACCGGGCATGCGGAATCAGTGCAGCTGACGTACGATCCGAAGCAGATCAGTTTCGGGCATGTGCTGCAGATTTTCTTCAGCGTGGCGCTCGACCCTACCGAGGTCGACCGCCAGGGCCCGGACCAGGGCACGCAATACCGCAGCGAGGTGTTCGTCTCCGACGCGGAGCAGGCGCGCGTGGCGCGGGCGTATATCGCGCAGCTTGATGCGGCGCATGTGTTTGCGCGGCCGATCGCGACGCGGGTCGATATGCTGCCGGGGTTTTATGCCGCCGAGGCCTATCACCAGGATTTCCTGGCGACGCACCCGGATTACCCCTACATCGTGTTCAACGATATGCCGAAAGTGGCGGCGCTGAAGACGGCGTTTCCCGGGGATTATCGGGAACAGCCGAAGCTTGTTGCCAGCGGCAGCTGAAATCGCGGCGCCTCGGCCCCGCGCGCTGCGGCGGAAGGACACGCGGTGGTAGCAGGTGTCGGCCGCGTGACGGGTGCCATTGCGGTCGGAACGCGCCTCAATTCGGGCATATTGTATCAAGAGTCGCGATCCGCTGCGCGGCGCGCCTGTGTCGCTTGACAATCCGGCGTGCCGTTGGCGACAGTCCGCCCGGTTGTTTCAATTTCCTGCGGGTGGATTGTAGCCGAACCCGTAAGCATTCCGGGGGTACGAATTATGCGTATGAAGTGGATGGCTGCGGCTCTCGCGTTGTCGGGAGCCTTCGCGGGCGAGGTATCGGCCGCGCCCGTGTCGGTGACGTATACGGTATCCGGCTCCAGCGGCGACTGGACGCTCGATTTCAGCGTCACCAACAACATGACCGGGTTTCCCGGCCAGGGCATCTACTACTTCATTGTCCAGCCAAACGACGCAATCACCGGCAGCCCCGCCGGCGGCTGGGTTGATGCCGGGAATGCGCCGTACAGCTTTGCTGGCGCCGCCGATGCAACGTACAACACGGCTTGGATAGCGTCTGGGGTTTTTGTCAACGGCGGACCACCCGACGAAGCGATCTTCCCGGGACGCACTCTTTCCGGTTTCGAGGTACTGGATACCAGCGCCAAGGCGCCCACGTCGATCGATTGGGTGTTGTTCTCCAGCGCACAATCCGTCTATGATGGGGGTGGAAACTTCTACAATAATGATAGCGGAACAAACCCGGGCTTCGAAGGGACCGCGACCAGTTTGGTGCCCGAGCCCAGTACGTTGGCGATCCTTGGCATCGGGCTGAGCGGCTTGCTGGTCCTTGCTCGGGGTCGCAGGGCGGCGTAGCAGTCGGTGTAGATTAGCACATTAGAAAGGCCAGGGCTCTGCCCTGGACCCGCGGGGCAATCGCGTTTGAAAACCGCCGCCGCCCGCTCCAACTGAAGTCGGCGAAAAAGGAACAATTAACAAAAGTTTTTGCTTCTTTTTTCAAAAAGAAGTGCTTTTTCTTGTTCTTTTTGTAAAAAAGAACCAAAAAAATTTTGTTAATTTGGCTTTCGTTTCGGGTTGAAGCGTCCGACGCGAATGTCATCCCAAGAAAATTCCAAATGCGATTCCCCTCCCTGGACCCGTCACGCGCAGCGTGCTTTCGCACGATGGGGCCTGAGACCCAGACCCCCAACACACCCTACACTTCGTTTCCGGTGTGGCGCAAACTGCTGCGTAGGGGCTCCAGCAAATAATCCAGGGCGGTTCTGGCCTTTACCGGTATGATCACCTCTATTGGCATGCCTGGGCCGAGCCGCTGCAGCAGTTTGCCGTTCTCCTGATCCGACAGCAGCGTGACCTGCACCTTGTAGAATGAGCGGCCGGAGCGCGGATCGGTGATGCGGTCGGCGGAAATAATGTCCACGCGACCTTCCAGCGCCTGGGTCTGGCGCGGGTTGAAGCCGGTGGCGACGACGCGGGCGTGCTGACCGATATGCAGGTTCTCGATATCCTCCGGACGAATTTCGGCTTCGGCAATCATGGTTTGATGCGCCGGTACGATGTCCAGGATCGGTTTGCCGGGTTCGATGACACCGCCCTTCGTGAACACCGTTTGATCGACGACCTCGCCGCTGGCGGGTGCGCGGATGTCGAGACGATTGAGCATGTCGTGATCGGCCGCGATGCGCGGCAGCACGTCGTTGACACGCAGCTGGGCTTCGCGAAGTTCGTGCGTCGCATCGGCCTGGGCGGCGGCCTGCAGGCGGAGTTTCTCGGCGTCGAGCTCGGCCGCCTCCGCGGTGTGGCGGGCGATGTCGGACTGCAACTGGCCAACGTCGCCACGCAGCTGGTCGACACCGCGCCCCAGTTCCAGCACGTGGGTGCGCGACGCCAGGCCGCTTTGCGTCAGGATCGTGAACGCTTGCAGTTCCTGCGCGGCAAGGCCGAGGCCGTGAATGGCTGCCTGATATTGCGCCTGTGAACCTTCTGCCTGGCGATGCGCCTGCACGATGCGCTGGTCGATGACCGCCAGCTGCTCGTGCAGCAGCGCGCGATGGTTGCGGAACACGGTGGTTTCGCGGCCCATGACGGCGGCGCTCGCGATATCCGAGGACAGCAATGTCGTTGGAAAATCGATGTGATCGGCGCCGGCGATTTCGGCGAGGTCGCGCGCGGTCAATGCCAGATCGCCGGCGAGTGCCGCATCGTGCACCGCCAGATTGGCTTTTGCCTGGGTGCCGTCGAGGCGGATCAGCACCTGGCCCTGGAGGACGTGGTCGCCCTCGGCGACCGCCAGGCTTTCCACAATGCCGCCTTCGCGGTGCTGCACTGTTTTGCGATTGCCATGCACGACCAGCGTGCCGCTGCCGACGACGGCGCCATCGAGCGGCGCCAGCGCGGCCCAGGAGCCTAGGCCGCCGAACGAAACCAGGAGCGTGAGCAATCCGGATCTGATGGCGGTCTGCATTTTTAAGCCTCCGTTTGGGAAACACAGTGGGGGAGTCTGCGCCAATGGCAGAACGCTCCGGTTAGCAAGATTCAAACACCACGATCACCAAAAGCACCAAGGACTCGGTGGCAAATGTCCGATTGGCTTCGCCGGCTGGCTGCACTTGCGAGAGGCTGCTGGCAGCAGTTCAGTCCGACCATCGAATATATATAATTATCTTATTCTTCTTGGTGATCTTGGTGTGCTTGGTGTGCTTGGTGTTAAATTTTTTCCTCACCCGACGCCGCCGGCCTCCGGATGATCCCGTTACGCGCTCATTGCAATCTGCGCAGGCTTGCCGAGGAATTCGGCGGTTCGCTGCACCTTCATCACATGCCCCCCAACCATCGTTGCGACGAAGTCGGCTACTCGTACGAGGGCCACGTTGTGGGTCACCATGATGACGGTGCGGTGGCGGCGGCGGGCTTCGATGACCGCGGCGATCAGGGCTGCTTCGCCTTCGGCGTCGAGATTGGCGTTGGGTTCGTCCAGCACCAGTACGGGTGGGTCGCAGAATAGCGCGCGGGCCAGTGCTACGCGCTGGCGCTGGCCGCCGGAGAGCAATGCGGACGCTTCCTCGACCGGGGTTGCGTAACCGCCAGGCAGGCGCATGATCATGTCGTGCGCGCAAGCCGCCTGCGCGGCCGCTACCACGGTGACATCCGTGGCGGCGCCGAAACGTGCGATGTTCTCCCCGATGCTGCCGGGATAAAGTGCTACTTCCTGCGGCAGGTAGCCGATAGCGCGGGCGCGCTGGGTTTCGTTCCAGGTGGCCAGTTCGGCGCCATCGAGGCGCACGATGCCCTGGGCCGGGCGCAGCGCGCCGGCGAGCACACGCGCCAGCGTCGATTTGCCGGCGGCACTGGGGCCGATGACGGCGAGTACGGCACCCGCCTCGATTTTCAGCGTTATGTTGCGCAGCGCCGGGCGCTCGGCGCCGGGCGGTGTCCAGGACAGGTTTTCCAGCGACATTTCGCCGGCGGGCTCGGGCAGGCTCAGCGTGGGTTCCGGGACACTCGTTGCGACTTCGGCGATGCGGGCGAATGCGTCGCGCGCGGCCAATGTGCCCCGCCAGCTGCCGACCACGGCCTCCACCGGCGCCAGCGCGCGGCCGAGTAGCAGCGAGCCGGCAAACACCGCGCCGCCGCTGATTTCGTGATTGATCGCGAGCCAGGCGCCAAATCCCAGAATGGCGGATTGCGTGAACATGCGCGCGAACCGAGCGGCCGCGCCAAGCAGCACGGTGCGGCGGCTGGCGTCGTTCTGGGCCGACAACATCGCCCGGCGCAAACCTTGCCAGCGCACCGTGAGGCCCGGCCCGAGGCCCATTGTGCTGGCGCTGTCCGCATAGCGGGTTACGGAATCGCCGAACTGATAGGCGCGGCCGGCGACACGGTTGGCCTGCGCCATCGGGCCACGCGCGGCACGTTCGGAGAGCCAACTCAGAGACATCATCACGCCGGCCGCCCCCAGCGCGAACAGCCCGAGGCTCCAATGCAGCATGGTAATGACCGCGAGATAGAGCGGCGCCCAGGGCAGATCGATATAGGCCTGGGCCGCGGGACCGGCGGCAAACTGGCGCACATTGTCGAGGTCGCGCCCCAGCAGCCCGCCACCCGGACGTATACGATCCGCGGCCGCCGGCGCCGTCGCCTGATGCAAAAGCACCGAGCCCAACTGCTGTTCGACGATGTCGCTAATGCCCGCAAGGATCTGCCCGCGCACCGCATCTAGGATAGAAAGTGTAGCGTAGGCCACCGCAACCGCCGCCGTAAGCCAGAGCAGGGTCGGCACGCTCTGGCTGCGCATCACGCGGTCGTAGACCTGCATCATATAGAGCGGGCCAGCGAGATATAGCAAATTAAGAAAGAACGAAAAAAAAGCCGTCCAAGCCAGCGGTCCCACGATACCCGGCAGCAAACGGCGTATCTGAATAAACAGTTTCATACCGTCTGACTAACAACAGTTTTTTGGTTCTTTTTTTCGAAAGAGAACTTCTTTCTGAATCCTAATTTCCCCTTATCCATGATGTTTCACCAGAACTTCCGAGACGTCGAGGCTGGCCGGGTGCGTTCCGGCCCCCAGCGTAATCAGCGTGACCGGAGCATGTCCCGGAATATCAAGCGAGAGCGTGTGCGCACCGGGGTCGTAGACCAAGGCCGGCGCGGTCAGCACGGGCACGCTGCCGGCCGTATAGAGATCGAGGAATTCGCCGGCGCCGACCTGGATTGCGCCACTCGATGCGAACGCCGCGTGTGCCGCGGTGACCGCGTTTTCCAGCACGCCGCCTTCCAGCACCACGACGGGGGCGGATTCCGTTCCGTTCACCACTTCGGTGACCGAGAAGGCGAAGCCGCCGCCAAGATCCGAAGCAGTGACCGTAAAGCCGGCCTGGCCTTCCAGGGTGCTGGAAATCTGCGCGCCGGACTCGTCGTAGACGTGCACCGTGGCGCCGGCGACACCGGTCGCGGTCAGCGCCATGATGTCGCTGAAGTCGGTCAACGATGTCGATACCAGGCCGGCGGAAACCAGATGGCCGTTCGCCACGATGCCGTCGCTCTGCAGCGCGGCGAACTCGGTCGGCGTCAGGTCCAGGGCATCCTGCGTCAGTGTAATGGAATGGCCGCCGGTGGAGAATTGGCTGCCCATGTCCGCCACCGCTTTCAAGGTCGCGGCATCGGCGAAATCGTTGCCTGCCAATGTCAGCATGCCGCCGCTGGCGTTGAAATGCGGCACTTCCGACAGCCGCAGAACGGTGTGGGCGGAAACCGTTTCGTCGCCGGCCAGGGTGACGCTGGCCGCCATGTTTTCGGCGGTGAGGTTGGCGCTGTCGAGCAGGTAGGAGGAGCTGTCGGCGATCGAGAGATCGTTCGAGTCATTGAAGCCCGGCAGCGACACCAGCGTCTCCGCCGTCTGCGCGTCCAGCGTTTCGGCGCCCGCCAGCTGAACCTGGATGTGCGAGGCGTACGCGCTGCCGGAAATTACCGTCGCCAGCACGCCGTCGAGCAGGTTGGCCGAGTTGTCGGAAATCGTCAGTTCCGTGTTCAGCACGAAATTGCCGGTGGTCAGCAGCATTTCCGCGTCCGCGGCACCGACCATGTCGGCGCCCGCCAGGGTCAGCGTGGTGGCCAGCGCGATGCCGTCCGCGTTGGCGCTGTTCAGCAGGTTGGCCGCGGTGTCGCTGATCGTCAGGGTGTGGCCGCCGAGGCCGAAATGGATCTGTGTCGCGATCGTCGCCAGCGTCTCGGCGGCGGCGGCACCGGCGGTGTCGTTCGCCAGCAGCGAGGTGGCGTGCAGGCCGGCCAGGAAGCTGGTGCTGGCGCCGTTGATCAGGTTCGCCACCGTATCGGCCGCGCTGAGCTGGAAGGCGGCATGCAGGCCCGCAGTGCCGGTCCACGCGCTGCCCAACGTCAAGGCCTGCAATGCGCCGACCGAGTCGACGACGCTTTCGATATGGCCGGAGAAATTGAGGTTCGCCGGGTTGATGCCGGGGCCGCTGCCGCCGTTCACCAGGCCAAGGAAATGCGCGGCCTGCGAGGCGGTGATGCTGGTCGCGTCGGTGATCGTCACCGTGCCGGTCAGCAACTGCGAACCGACGCTGAGCGCATTGATGTCGGCGAAACTGTCGGACAGATGCGGCACGACGACCGCGAGCGCATTGAGGCTGAGCGCCGCCAGCTGCGCGACGCTGCCCGCGACCAGAAGATGGTAGCCCCCCGGCAGCCGCAATGTGCTGCCGAGATTGCCGAGCGCATTGGCGTCGGCGACCGAAATGGTCGTGTCAGCAACGATGTTCAGGGTCAGCGTGTATACGCCGGCGGAGAAATGCGCCAGCGTGCCGAGCAGCACCGCGTTGGCTTCCGACAGCGTGGCGCTCGCGGAAAGCTGCCAGGCGACCGGCGTGACACTCTGGCCGTTCGCCTGCGCCACCGCGTTGGCGTAGATGTTGGCCGCCGTGTCACGCACCGTCAGGTTGACGCCGATGGCGGCGACCGCGCCCAGCGTCTGCAGGTCGCCGAGAACCGCATCGGTGATCGTTGCGTTGG
>JAATGE010000619.1 GCA_015654825.1 Rhodospirillales bacterium | reverse complement strand
GGACAGTTTGCCACCAACGTCGATATCCACCTGCCGGTCGGTTTTACGCGGCTGCTTGGCAACAAGCAGGTGGATTGGCTGTACAAGAGCGAGCCGGACGGCACGACGTTCGGGCGGCAATTCGCGTTTACGCGCGGAAAGGTGCTGGGCGGGTCATCATCGATCAACGGCATGCTGTATGTCCGTGGCCAGCCTGAGGATTTCGACGGCTGGCGGCAAATGGGCTGCACCGGTTGGAGCTGGGACGATGTGCTGCCGTATTTTCGCAAATCGGAAGATAATCAGCGCGGCGCGAACCAGTTCCGCGGCACGGGCGGGCCGATGCCGGTCAGCGACACGCCGGTGCGGCACGTTGTTACCGACGCGATCGTGCGTGCCTGGACCGAGGCCGGGGTTAGCGAAAACCCCGATTTGAACGGTGCGACGCAGGAAGGCGTCAGCTATTTGCAGATGATGGCGAAGCACGGATTTCGCTGGTCCAACGCGGCGGCATTCCTGCGGCCGGCGATGAAGCGGCCCAATCTTTCGGTGCGGACACGCGCACTGGCAACCCGGGTGATTTTTGAGGGGCGCCGCGCGGTCGGCGTGGAATTCCGCCAGGATGGGCGCACCATCAGGGCGCGCGCTGTTCGCGAAGTGCTGCTGAGCGGCGGTGTGATCAACTCGCCGCAATTGCTGCAGCTTTCGGGCATCGGGCCGGGTGGCCTGCTGGCCTCGCACGGCATCGAGGTGGTGGCGGAAAGCGATGGCGTGGGGCAGAATTTGCAGGACCATTACGCGGCGATGATACGCTTCCGCATGAAGCCGGGGGCGCCGAGTTTCAATGCGAATTCGAAGGGCTGGCGCCTGGCCGGCGAGGTGATCAAGTTCGCGTTGCTGCGCCGCGGGTTGCTGACGCTGGGTGGTTCGCATGCCACCGCTTTCGTCAAGTCGCGGCCGGAAGTCGCGACGCCGGATATGCAGTTCTTCATGAGTCCGGGGACCGTCGATTTCGAGGCACTGGCCAAGCGCGGGCGGCTGATCATGGAAACCGAGCCCGGCTTCAGTATCGGCGGCTATCCGATGCGCACCGATTCGTTTGGCCATATCAGCATCAGATCACCGGATCCGGAGCAGCACCCGGCGATTGTGGCGAATTACCTGTCCGGCGCCGAGGACCAGCGCACGATCGTGCAAGTGCTGCGCTGGGCCAGGAAAGTCGCGAGCCAGCCGGCGCTGGCGCCGTATTATCAGAGCGAGTTGACGCCCGGCGCCGATGTGCAATCGGACGCGCAATTGCTGGATTTTGCCCGTGCCGCCGGATCTACGGGCTATCACCCGGTCGGCACGTGCCAGATGGGCATCAATCCGCGTTGCGTTGTCGATCCGCAACTGAACGTCATCGGCGTGGCGGGCCTTCGCGTGGTGGACGCGTCCATCATGCCGCGTGTTGTTTCCGGCAACACCCACGCCGCCACCACGATGATCGCCGAAAAAGCCGCGGATATGAGTCTCGGTGCTTAATTAACAAAAGTTTTTGCTTCTTTTTTCAAAAAGAAGTCTGTTCTTTTCTGCCTACGCCGTAGCATACATCCGTTGTTCGAATACAGCGGGTTTCGGCAAGTGAATTTCTTCCTTTACCGCAGGCCGGACAACCTGTTTCAGAGCCGAGCGGATTACCGCCAGATATTCGTCCGAACGGGCCTGCACGTCGTGCGCCACGCCGGCAATACCGACCGCGAGCGTCTGGCCGCTGCGGCAAGGCAGCAGCGCGTTCATTGCGCCGAAGCCGGTTTCGAATTCGCCGTATTCGGCGGCGTAGCCCTGCTGGCGGATATTTTTCAGCTCCACTTCCAGATTGGCAACCTTGACGCGCCGCTCAGGCACCGGCTCCTCGGCATTGAGCCGGTGCACGAGTTCGCGCACGCGCGCTTCCGGGTAGCCGGACAAATACAGGCGGCCGGTGGAGGAGTGCAGCAGCGGCCGCGTGGCGCCCTGCGTCGCCATCGGTTCGGCGGTGCCGCGCGGCGGTACCACGTGGATATAGTGCACTTCCAGGCCGACCAAGCTGGAGAGTGTCACCGTCTCGCCGGTCGCGCGGCTGATTTCGTCCAGCATCGGCAGCAGATGGCCGTGGCGGAACAGGCCGGGCTGCACCCAGGCGCCGAGCAAAGGCACCCTGGCGGTCGGCTCATAGGTGCGGCGGAAGCGGTCGTAATTCAGGTAGCCGAGCTTGACCAGGCAGCGCAGCAGCTCGGACGTGCTCGATTGCGGGTAACCCAGCTGGCGCGCGATTTCCATGACGGTCGCCTTGGTGCGCTTGCTGTCGAAATACTCCAGAACGTGCAACACGCGTTCCGCAGACTTGATGGTTTTGGCGTCTAGTGAGCTCATTTGCCCCAGTCTCCTTGACGTTCCCATTGGTCTTGAATCCGGCTTACGCCGGTCCTCGACCTCTTGTCTACAGTTTTTCGAACACTGTTCAGAAATTGTCAACCCATCGCGCGGTTGTGATACTTCCATCGCCGCGCGGGCGCTTCCGGTCCATGACCGGGCAGGCCGGTTATATGCTTCGGACGGCACCGAGCGACCACCCCGAACGGACAACGATATGGATTTCCAGCGCGACCCCGCAGACGATGCATTTCGCGAGGAAGTGCGCGGCTTCATTGCAGAAAACCTGCCCGCGGAATTGGCGGCGCGCACCAGGCTCGGCTACCACCCGCTGAAGGCGGACACACAATACTGGACCAGCGTTCTGCATCGGCGAGGGTGGTCGGTACCGCACTGGCCGGCGGCTTATGGCGGCCCCGGCTTTACCCCGCTGCAGCGCCACATATTCGAGGAAGAGTGTTTCCTGGCGGGCGCGCCGGCGCTGTCCACGCAGGGGCCGTTCCTGGTCGGCCCGGTGATCTATACATACGGTACGCAGGCGCAGAAGGACCGCTACCTGCCGGGGATCCGCTCCGGGGCGGAGTTCTGGGGGCAGGGATTTTCAGAGCCGAACGCGGGTTCCGATCTTGCCTCGCTGCGCACGCGCGCGGTGCGGGACGGCGACCACTACATCGTGAACGGGCAAAAGACCTGGTCTTCCGAAGCCAATCTTGCCGACCAGGTGTTTTTCCTGGCCCGCACGGACACCGAGGCCAAGCCGCAACGAGGGATTTCGTTTTTCCTGATCGACGCGAACGCGCCGGGCCTGACGGTGCGGCCGATTATTTCCCTCGATGTCGGGCATTCGCTGAACGAAATGTATTTCGATAATGTGCGGGTGCCGGTGGAAAACCTGGTGGGCGAGGAGGGGCGCGGCTGGAGCTACGCGAAATTCCTGCTGGAGAACGAACGCGCGTTTTCCGCCGAGGTGCCGCGCAACAAGCGCTATTTCGAGCGGCTGCGTCGCATCGCCAGCCAGGAGTTGGCGCAGGGCACGCCGGTTATCCGCGATCCGCGTTTTTCGGGGCGCATG
>JAATGE010000635.1 GCA_015654825.1 Rhodospirillales bacterium | reverse complement strand
GGCCGACCCGACCTGGGTGTCGAGCGTGTTCAGCCATAACCTGGACCGGCTGCTGCAAGGCGATGTCGCCGCCGCGTTCATGACGGCGCTGCTGAACCTGCCGCAGGTGAAGGGGCTGTTGTCGGACGAGCATTTCTCGGTGGATGGCACGTTGATTGAAGCCTGGGCCTCGATGAAGAGCTTCCGCCCGAAGGACGGCAGCGGCGAACCGCCGGCCGCCGGACGCAACGGCGAGCGTGATTTCCACGGCGAGAAACGGTCGAACGAGACGCATGTTTCGACCACTGACCCCGATGCGCGGCTGGCCCGCAAGGCAGCCGGCCGGGAGGCCAAGCTCGCCTATATGGGCAATCTGCTGATGGAGAACCGCAACGGCTTGCTGGTCGATGCGCGGCTGCTGCGGGCCAGCGGCACCGCGGAACGAGAGGCTGCCGAAGCCATGGTCGAGGCGCTGCCGGGGACCCATCAGGTAACGGTCGGCAGTGACAAGGCCTATGACGCGGCGGATCATGTCGCGGCGCTGCGCGATATGAATGCGACGCCGCATGTGGCGCAGAACATCACGACGCAGCGCGGATCGAACATCGATGGACGCACCACGCGCCATCCCGGCTACCGGGTCAGCCAGGTCATCCGCAAACGCATCGAAGAGGCGAACGGCTGGCTGAAGACGGTGGCGCTGATGCGCAAGACCCGCCATCGCGGCGTGGCGCGTGTCGGCTGGATGTTTACCTTTTGCGCTACAGCCTACAACCTTATCCGCCTGCCCAAGCTGCTGCCGACAGGATAACTCCGTCCAAAACGGCCCAAATAGGCCAATTCAAGCACCTTCCGCGCCTCGAAAACCCCAAGAATTCGGCCCGAACCACGCCATCAACCCGACAAACAAAGAAGAAATCGCAATTTGGCAGGGGTTTTTCAGCAGCCTGCTAGTCGCTTTAACGTCCACTGCTGTAGACTCGTCAGGAGCGCGGCCATCTCAGGAATATCTCGACGGCACTCCGTAAGTCCGCGGCATTGGTCCTGATAGGTGAGAGAGGCATGTGCATTCCGGAAGGCGCCGATGCGTTCTTGGAGGGCTGCGTTGTAGAGCAACCGCTGCTGTTCGAGAATGTCCGCCAGCGCGGCGTGTTGGCGCTTTGTTGGAAGTAGACGGTAACGATAGGTCAGGAACATGCCGAGGCATCCTACCGCAGTCTGGCATGCAACCACAATAGGCTGTGATTTGGCGTTGACCGGCCACAGCGCCGGTCATATGGTCGCGGCGCTTCGAGGGAGATCGACGTGGATATAGATCTGGCGGATGGGCAGTCGTTCCTTCGGCATCTCAGCATGTACCGGGAGGGCCATAGGATCGGCCCTGGCAGGCGCACGATATCCAGCCGCAAGACAGGTTCTCGCACCTATAACAATCTGAATCACGCAATCGTCGCGGACGGCTACGGCGAAGGCCAGCGCGCCTGCATCGCGGCCGCGATCGCCAAGCGGGAGCGCAGGATGGCGCAGCGCCGGCCTCCGGTCGTCGAGGTCAAATTGCCCGGGCCGCGCCCGACGCTCCCGCGCAAACCCTCTCGCCCCAGCGCCGGAAACGTCGCGCCCGCGCCGGCACCCAAGCCGCGGCCGCCGGTGCCCGCCGAAGCCGAAGCATAGGTACTGATTGCGTTCGCCGAGCTTCAGGGAAAAGTTGAAATCCGGGACAAGCGCTTTAACCAGGAAAGTCACGCCGATGCGCCTTGAAGACCTCGACACGTTGCCAGCCGCCAACGCCGGCAGCGTCATGATCCTGCGGGAGCCGACATTCGGCATCGGCAACGTCGTCAAGGGCGACGACGGCAAGCCGGTCTGGTTCAAGCTGCGCGGCTCCGACTCCCAGGCCTTCCGCGACGCCCGGCGCATCAACAATCAGTTCCAGGCTCAGCGCGCCAAGCACGAGGTCGAAGCGACCGAGGAGGACGGCGAGGAAGACGCGATGCGGGTCCTGGTCGCCTGCACTGTCGAGTGGA
The DNA here is from genome assembly GCA_015654825.1 of Rhodospirillales bacterium. GTDB lineage: Bacteria > Pseudomonadota > Alphaproteobacteria > Acetobacterales > Acetobacteraceae > CAJCIS01. Next base: position 2,676 of record JAATGE010000635.1, on the reverse strand, counting down.
GCTCGAACCTGACGCTCGAGGGCAAGCTCTTCGCGTGCGGTCCCGAGAACGCGCGGAAGCTTTATTCCCATCCGGGCTGGGCGTGGATTGCCACGCAGGCGCGCGCCTTCATCATGGGCCAAAACAATTTTTTGCCCAAAAGGTCCACCGCCTCATCTGGTGGGCCGAGCACGAATTCCGACTGAACAAACCGCTGCCGGACGGCGGCGGTACACAGCGGGATCTCTGTCTCGCGCAGCAACGCCAGACCGGCATAGCACCGCCGGAATTCGCGCCGCCGTGCCAGCCGCCGCAGTCGCTGCTCTATCTCTGGGCCTGGTTCTGGGAAATGGGGCAGGGGCGCCGCGTCGGCATGGCCGGCGTCATGCCGATCGCGCCGACGGAAATCGTAGCTTGGTGCCAGCTGCGCGACATCGCCCTGGAGTCCTGGGAACTCTCGATTATTCAGGGGCTCGATAACGCGTTCGTGCGCATCGCCGCCGAGAAGTGACGCTATTTGGGCGGGACCCCCATTATTCCCGCCTATAGGAGAATGTCCCCTACTTCGCCTGTGGCAGCCACAGCACATTACATGAACACAGGTTGCAGATCACAGCGAACTGTGAGATGTTTTTTGCCATGCAGGTCATTGCCGATATCGACGCGCTGCTGGTCGACCGCCTCGCGGGAAACATCGAGGCGGCCGCGGAGCGTTGCGCGGGCCAGTTCCGCTCCGAGATCGTCGCCGCCGCCATGGTCGAAGCCCACGTGCGCCTGCTGCAGCGCCGCTCGATCCCGGGCCGCGCACCGCTGGAAATCTGCGCGGCGGCCGACGCGTTGCTGGACAGGGCCGCGGCGTGATGCACCCGGTCAAACTCGGTGCGGTCTATAAGGCTCTCCTCGGCCTAGGCATCTGCGACGATGCGGCCGACGAATGGATCGCGCAGCCGAACCTGCTGCTGGGTGGCGACTCTCCCATCGAGCGCTGCGCCAGCGGTGACAACTCTGCGGTGCTCGCCGTGATCCGCGGCATGGGACCGGCACGCCTGACGGCATGAACACGACAAAGCCCCCTGGCTCTTGGCCAGGGGGCTTTAGACTGTGGGTCTACCGAGCGGCGCGCGGTCAGCAAAAAGCCCCCAGGCTCGTCACCTGGGGGCTTTTTCTCAGTGGACCACGATCGTCTCCGGCGCAGCCTCCAGGTCGGCGATCGCCGACCGGAGCAGCCGTAGGACGGACGGCGTTGCCGTTTCCCCGAGCCAGTCGAGCAGCAGCGCGAGCTTGCTCTGCAGGTCGGCTGGCGTCTTGGATCGGGCGGCGATCGCCAGGCGTTCCAGGTTCATCGCCGTCTCCTCGTGCTTCCGGAATTTCCGGGAGCCAGGTCTGGCATTGGCCCAGAGAACTTTGTGGGCGGCGGCAACGCCGAGAAGCTCGGTGACTGCGGCTGGATTGGCTCGGGTCGATCGGGTATGCTGGTGGGTAGCCGTGGGCATGGGTCACTCCGTGCTTGAGGTTAGGAGTGGGAGAGCGTTCCAGCGCTCTTCCGCTCCGACGGAAGTTCTGATATCAGGGTTTTATGCCGCCGTCAATAACTCTGATATCAAAGAAAAGGGGTCCCAAGCCAAAAGGGGCCGTAGCCTTGATGGTAAGGGTACCCCCCGATCAGATCGCGCAAATCGATCAGTGGATCGACGAGCAGACCGAACCTAAGCCAAGCAGGCCTGAGGCCTTTCGGCGGCTCGCGCAGCGCGGTCTCAAGTCGTCCCACCAAAAAGGTAGAGAGTAGCGAAATGAGTCTTCGTTGGTGTCTTCCAGTCTCAGTCGCGGCGATTGTGGCAGAGCATAGGAGCAATCAATGACAGAAGAAGCGACGAGAAAGCCGTTCAAAACGAGAACAATCATTATTGGCGGCATCATTTTCGTTATCGGCTACATCATTGTTGCTCGGCACACGCCGTCACCTCAAGTCACCGGCTGGCAAGAGAGCTGCGTCTCGGTCACGCCCGGCGTCACCTCCTGCAACGAGGCCCCGCTATACCAACATTGCTACACCGGAGCCGACAACGAGCTCGCATGCTACAACTCTGCAATGCCACCCTGATGCCTGATGATCCCGAGCCACCGAGGCGACTGACTGAGGCCCTGGACGGTATCTGGAAGGGCGTCGTCCTGGCGGACAACCGCTTCCACCCCGACAAATCGTGCTTCCAGCTCGCAGAGGAATACCGGAGGACTGGCCGCACACCTCTTGGCTGCGCGAATAAGTTTGTTGCATGGCAAGCCGCCAAGGCGGCGATGGCAGGTTTCGCCCTCGGCTTGCCGGGCATCGCAGCAATGCCAATCACCGTCCCAGTGGATTTCGCGTCTGTCGCCTACCTCCAGCTGCGGATGGTCGCCGTGATCGGGCTTCTCTTTGGCTGGGAGCCGGAATCGGACCAGCTGCGCTCGATTGCCTACATGAGTTTGTTGGGCTCGGCGGGCGCGGAAGCGGCGCATGATGCCGGAGTCATCGCCAGCGTGAAGTTTGCCGGTGTATTGCTGAACAGGGTTCCGGGCAAAGCACTAACGAAAGTGAATCAATTTGTCGGGTTTCGGCTTCTAACCAAGGCAGGAACGAAGGGAGTCCTGAATTTCACGAAAATCGTTCCGATTATCGGCGGCGTCGCCGGCGGCGGCATCAAGTACGCCACAACAAGG
>JAATGE010000443.1 GCA_015654825.1 Rhodospirillales bacterium | reverse complement strand
CATCAAATACCGCCCCCTGGCGCGGGGATGTAGCAGGAAGGCCAGGGGCTCTGCCCCTGGACCCCGTCACGCGCAGCGTGCTTTCGCACGACGGGGACAAGTCCCCAGACCCCATTAATTTTGTCGGAGGACCAGGAGGGGGCCCCGTACGCGTGGGACGGTTCTCGCGGGCCCCCTCCTGGTCCTCCGACTGAATCAGCAGGTTCTAAGGACTTGTCCTTGGCTTGGGTCCAGGGGCCAGAGCCCCCTGGCCTTCCTTGATCCACATCCGCACAGCGCGGCTGTATTTGCGGCCGTTGAGTGTGGTTGATCTGGCGGATTTGACGCGTCTGCGTTCCGATCCGCGTGTCTTCGGCCAGATGCTGGGCGGGGTTGGTTCGCCCTGGCAGGTGGCCGACGATCTTGCCGCCGACATCGCCATCTGGGCGCGTTTCGGCGCCGGCATGTTCGCCGTCCACGAGGGTCAGGCGTTTCAGGGCATTACCGGCATTCACGAGCGCCCGGACGGCCGGGGCCTGGCCTTGCGTTTCGCGCTGTGGACGGAGGCTCGCCGCCGCGGCCTCGCGCGTGAGGCGGCATCGGCCGCCCTGCGTTTTGCCCACGACCAGGCCGGCATTCCGCGCATCGTCGCGGTGGCACGTTCCGACAATTTCGGTTCGCGCATGGTGCTCGGCTCCATCGGCATGGTGGAGCGCGATGCGTTCCTGCGTGCCGGCCACGTCATGCTGGTCTACGAAAGCATCCGCGCCGTCAGTAGTCCTGCACCTGAAGCCACAGCGCGCTGCCCGGATTCCTCAGAAACTGAGGACAAGTTTCCCTGATCAGCTGGCGCCGCTCCAGCGCGAACAAGCTGCCGAAAAACACCGTGCGCATGCGCGTATTCCACATCAGCAGCGCCCGCACCGCATAGGCTTCGTTCCACGAATAGTTCTTCTCGAAGATCTGCTCGTCGGAATATTCGAACGGCCACCTGCAATCATGGAAATGCACCAGCACGCCGGGTTGCAGCACCGGCAGGATGTGGAACAGCGCGTAATGTACATCGCTGCCGGTTTTCAGCACGTGCGTCGAATCGATAAACAGGATGTCGTTCCGCTCCAGCGCAACAAACCGCTCGCGCCCCACTGCCTGCACGCCCTGCTCGACGATTTCCACGCGCGCCCCATCGTGCGGCCGCAGCACCGATTTCAGCCGCGCCGGGTAGGGCTCGATGCAGGTCAGCTGCAATTCGTCCAACCCGAACTCTTCCGCGCAATCCAGCATGCACGCCGTCGAGTAGCCCGATCCGATTTCGACGACGCGGCGCGGCCGGAATGCGTGCATCATCGCCCGCAGCACGATGCCGTCGCCGTGGCTGTAGGGCCCGCCCTGGTAGAAATACCGGTGCACGCCGTCCGGCTCGTCGGAAAACGGCGTCGCGGCAATGACATCGCGGTGCGTCAGCCAGAACCGTTCCATGCCGTCGAGATCGAAATCGATGCCGTGCAGGTCGCCGATGCGTGCCGTGCGCTCGCGTGCCACGTAATCGACGACGCTGTCCGGGTCGACCACGGGCGAAAAATAATGCCCCGCCGGATTCTTCACCGCGACCTGCCGATTGGCGACGAACGGCGGCGTTTCCGTGAGCTGCTGCAGGAACACGGCGTAGGCCGGTCGCCGCGCGATGCGTTCCGCCCAGCGCGCCACGTCCGCCGCCGACGGCGAGCGGCCATAGCAGCGCAGCAGCAGCTGGAACAGCGCATCCTCTTTGTTGAAAGCCGCCATTCCGGCGGCCGAGGCGTGCTTGCCGGTTACACCGTTCATCGCCGCTTCTACCAACCGACTTAAATTTTGACCTGTCAAAGGCCGGGGGCTCTGGCCCTGGACCCCGTTGGGACGTGACGCCCCAAACCCCAATTTATCTGTTCCGGGATTGGCATCAACACCGCGGCAATCGGCGACCGTCGTGCGCACCACGCCTCCGGCGTGACGGGTCCAGGGCGGAGCCCTGGCCTTGCTGCATTGAGCGGTCGCGCCGAGCGACCCGCCACCGTGCTCAGGCGCCGCTGACCTGGCGCTCCAGTGCCGCGATCAGCGCATTCACATCGTTGCCATGCTGCCGCAGGTAGCTCGCGTAATCGTCGCGCTGCTGCAGCCGCAGGCTGGCGCCCTCCGCCACCACGTCGACAACCTTCGGTGCCCCGCTGCCGCGGCTCACCACCCAGCCCACATTCGCCGGCGGCTGGCTGGGCCGCGTAATGATCGTGCCGACCACCACGTTGTCGCCCTGCGCCCTGGTTCCGGTCATCGCGAAACTGACACCCTGGTATTCGCCGAGATGCCCACGGATATTATTCAGCATCACCCGGTGGAACACCGCCACATAGCGCGCCTGCTGCGCCGGCGAGGCACTGTTCCAGAACCGCCCCATCCAGAACCGGGCAATGTTCGCCAGATCCACATTGGCATCGATCAGCGGCGTCAACGCCTGCTGCTTGGCCGCCGCATCCTGCGGCCCGTTGACGACCGCCGCCATCTGGTCCGCGAAACCCTTGACGAATCCTTCCGCCCCCGCATCGTCGGCGCGTGCCGGCACGATGCCGAGCACGCCCACGAGCATCAGCGTGGCGCCCGACAGCAACAACATCCTCCGGCCGATCGGCATCGTCATCGTCCGCAAATCTCCCTTATTGGCTCTGCCAGCTCGGGGGCGTCAGCGGCTCCGGGGCCCGCGCCGCATCCACCTGGCTCTG